>CAZOCA010000618.1:249-2793 GCA_964578105.1 uncultured Pararhizobium sp. | reverse complement strand
TCACGCAAGACTTCATCACAATAGGACTTGCCGCATCGGCTATTTATGACACCCGCGACAACGCACTTGACGCCACTTCGGGCTTTTATGTTTCGGGCGAGCTCAAACCATTTTATGAATTAAACTACGAAAACTTCGGAATTCGAGCCCAATCCGAAGGGCGCGCATATGTTGCGCTGGACGATGAAGCGCGCACGGTGCTGGCGGCACGCATGCTGGTCGGCTCGGTCAGCGGTGCTTCGCGCGACGAAACACCGGACAATTTGTTGTTTTTTGCTGGTGGCGGCGGCTCGGTCCGTGGCTACGGATTTCACAATATCGGGATTGTAGAAGCCGACGGCGATATAACCGGCGGACGCTCCAAAATCGAAGGTTCCATCGAAGCGCGCGTCAAAGTGACGGAGAACTTTGGTGCTGTCGCTTTTGCAGACGCCGCCATGTTATCGACCAACTCCTTTCCAAACTTTGATGAGGACATAAAAGCGGGTGTTGGTTTGGGTGTAAGATACTATACAGGCCTTGGCCCCATAAGGCTTGATGTGGCAATCCCTCTCAATCGCGCTGCAGATGACCCAAAATTTGGCATTTATGCCGGAATTGGGCAGGCATTCTGATGAGCAAGATTACAATATGTCTGCTCTCGATAGTTACGCTTGCCTATTTGCTGCTTGGCTTGGCGCATGCGCAGGAAGCCGAGGAGAAGTCTCGGCTAATCAGCTTTGTTGAAGAGCAACTGTCATCTGAAAACCGGCAAATTCGATTGAACGGAATTCAGGGTACCCTTTCATCGGATGTATCGTTTGATAGCATTACCATTTCAGATGATAATGGTGTTTGGCTCACCATTTCAGAACCGCGCCTTATTTGGAATCGAACAGCTCTGCTGCGCGGCCGTTTGGAAATTGAAAAGCTTTCCGCTGCAAGTATAGACATGCCGCGGGGGCCCGTCGCCGATGAAAGCGCGCCAGCTCCCGAAGCAGGCGGCCTTTCGATTCCAGAGCTGCCCGTATCAATCAATTTGGGTGAGTTGGATGTTCCAAGCGCGCGATTTGGACCAGCAGTGTTTGGTCTTGAAACCGAGATTTCACTAAACGGCGCTATTGCTTTGGATGGTGGATCGCTGACCACCAATCTGGATATTATTCGCCTTGATGGTCCAGGCGGCAGCTTATTGTTGGACATTGCCTATGATGGGGCTGAACAGAATCTAAAACTTGATGTGAAACTGCAGGAGCCCGAAAACGGAATCATTGCAAATCTCGCCAATCTTGAAGGCAAACCGCCGGTTGCACTCGAAATCAAGGGCGATGCACCCATCGAAGAACTGCGTGTCGACCTTAGTTTTGATGTCGATGAAAAGCGCATTATGACAGGTAATTTGGAACTCAAAGGCATTGCTGATGGTCTGCGCATTGTAGGCGATCTGACCGGACCGCTTTCGACCATATTGCCTGACGATTACGCCAATCTGCTGGGTAATATTAGTCAGCTGCGTTTTGACGCAGTGCGCTCAGAAAGTGGCAATGTGGACCTTAGTAAATTAACGCTCGACAGCGGGTCGATTGCGTTGAATGCCGATGCAAAACTGCTTGCTGATGGGTTTCTCAGTGCTCTGAATCTTGATGCGCAAATCATCGACCCAACAAGTGATAAGGTTGATTTGCCCGGCGCAGAAGAGCCAATTTCGTTTGCTGATGCCCAAATGGAGATACGCTATGACGCGGCACAAAATGAGACGTTTCTTCAGTCATTTTTGTTGCGAGATGTCGACGTAGCCGGCGTTTCACTTGGAAGTGTTAATCTCGGGACTAAAGGTACCGTCTCGGACTTTGCCGACGCTTCTAAGCGCGGATTACTGTTTTCTACTTCTGGTGCACTGAGACAAATTACCGCCGATGACGCCGCACTTGCTGAGGCAATTGGTTCCGAAATTGTAATTGTTATCTCAGGTGCGTGGCAAAAAGGCCTGCCATTAAACCTATTGGCGTTCGATATTCTTGGGCCCAACTACTCAGTACGATCAAATGGCAAAATCCAATCTGGAAAATTCGACGGACAGATCGGTTTGGAAGCGGCAGATTTGAGATCATTTGCATCTATTGCTGATCGCGATCTGGGCGGCACATTGGGCCTTGTTACGACTGGTCAGATTTTCCCGTTGTCCGGGGCGTTTGATTTGGACTTCAGTGGTTCAGGCAGCAGGTTGCAAACGGGTACGGCCACGCTGGACAAATTGCTGACGGGTTCATCAAATCTGTCTGGTGGGATCAAGCGCGACGGAGATGGGATCACCTTTAACCGTTTCCGCGTTACCAATAACCAGGCCGATATATTGATAGATGGCCAATATTCGCCTGAGCTTGCTAATCTTAAAACCAGTGTGAATTTGCGCGATCTTGCAGACATTTCAGACTCAGGTTCGGGTGCCGTTGTTGCCATGGCAATTGTGAAGGGCGAGGCCCTGCCCTACGACGCTGAAGTTCAATTGACCATGCCAAGCGGCACCTTGTCTGGGAAGGCCGTCGCCGATCTCGATATTTCGTT
>CAZOCA010000618.1:0-239 GCA_964578105.1 uncultured Pararhizobium sp. | reverse complement strand
TGGTGGTGGTACCATTGATGCGCAACCAATTTCGCTGAAAGGCGATATAAGAAGAGACGCTAGCCAGTTGTTGGTTGATGGCCTCGCGGCACAGATTGGTCAAGCCGCATTAAAAGCAAACCTTTCCAGAGACAATCTCACTGAACTAATGAGAGGCGATATTTCGGTTGTTGCCAGCGATATTTCTGCCTTTGCCGCGTTGGCATTGCAGGATGCATCTGGATCGCTCAATGCGGACA
>CAZOCA010000617.1:0-2799 GCA_964578105.1 uncultured Pararhizobium sp. | reverse complement strand
CGTTAACGTGCAGCTGCAGCTTTCACAATGCGTTGCATGGCGAGCATCCCCGGATCGTCCATGCCGATGCTTTTTTCTCCGAAAATGCGGGCGCGGCCAATGGTTGCCGGTTTGTCGCGGATATCATCCAGCGCTTGATCAACTGCCCTGGCGGCTGCATCAGCCAGGGCATCTCGTGCGTCAAGCCCGGCGGTCGCCTGAGCCACCGCATCGAGACTGTCGAGGACCGTTTTGCCACCCAGTTCCGCTTTGCCACGTTCCTGCATTTTATCGCGGGCCGCGGCAACGAGATTTGAGATCTGGGCGGCATCAAATTCCGTCTGACCTTTCAGCGTCTTTGCCGCCGTCATCAGACCGGTTGCCATCAATGTCCCGTAGGATGAGCCAGATGATTTGGTAAAGGCCTGAGCGCATTGAAACAAGGCCATGCCGAAATCATCGGGAAGGTCGTCCTTCATTTCCGAAATGGCACGCATGCCACGGGTCAGGGTCACGCCCAGATCGCCGTCACCCAGTGCGCCGTCAGCCGCGTTCAATTCATCAAAGTCGCGTTCCATCGCGGCCGTCACACGGTCGATTGCCTGTATCAGATCCGCTTTCGCAAGTGTCATCCGACCCTCCAGAAAGCGCAGTCGCATGGCGCTTTCAAAAGGGCTTCCAACTCATCATCAAGCTTACATAGCGTGAAGGATACGCCTGACATTTCCATGGATGTTGCATAGCGCCCGACAAGTGGCATGACAATTGTTGCACCGGCTTTATCAAGTCGTTGTTTGACAATTCTGTAGAGAATATAAAGTTCCTCGGGCGGTGTTGCACCAAGGCTGTTGACCAGAATTGACACGCGATCGCCCGATGCCAGCGGCATATCAGCAAGCAGGCGGTCCATCATTTCATCCGCGATTTCATCGGCGGTACGCAGTTTACCGCGCCACACGCCCGGCTCACCGTGGATGCCCATACCCATTTCCATCTCATCATCTGCGATGTCAAATGTCGGCTTGCCCGCTTGTGGAACCGTACACGATGAGAGTGCAGCACCAATGGAACGGCAGGCATCAGCAGCCTTTTGTGCCACTGCTGTCACGGCTTCAAGATCGCGGCCTTCTTCTGCAGCAGCGCCGGCCAGTTTGAACGCATAGACCATACCGGCAACGCCGCGGCGTTTTTCATGTTCTTCAGGCGGTGCAGAAGCCACATCATCGGCCAGAAGCACTGTGGTGCAGTTGATATCTTCAAATTCGACCAGTTCTCCGGCCATATCAAAATTCATGACATCGCCGCCATAATTGCCGTAAAGCCGCAGCACGCCCGCGCCTTGGTCGGCAACGCGAATGGCATCGGCCATCTGCTCAGCGGAAGGGGAGGCAAACACTTCGCCAACAGCGCAGGCATCAAGCAGCCCTTCACCGACATAGCCGGTAAACACCGGCAAATGGCCCGAGCCACCTCCCGTGACGATTCCCACCTTGCCGGTTTTTGCCTGTTTGGCGCGCGTTACAACTTTGCCGCTGTCACCGTGCATCCGGTAGAATTCAGGGTGTGCTGCGACGAAGCCTTCCAGCATTTCGTCGACATAGTTCTCCGGATTGTTGAGTATCTTCTTCATGCCGTCCCCTTGGTTCAACTGGATTTGGTTGGTTTGGACAGGGCCGCACGGAAAACGGCCAGTCCGTTGGTGTTGATGACCATCACAAATATAAGCAGTGCGCCCCAGATCAGTTCTCTGGCAAAATTGGACACTTGGAGCATGTTGAGACCGCTCGACAAGAACTGCATCGACAGCACGGCCAGGACCACACCAATAACGCGTCCGTATCCGCCATATGGGTTTACACCGCCAAGCACGGCGATCAGAACCGCAAGCAGCAGATAGCTGGAGCCATAATCTGCTTTGGCCGAGTTTGCGCGGCTCATGATGACAAGCCCTGCGACAGAGGCAAGCATGCCAGCGATCACATAAACTTTTAATAGCATTCGGTTGATATCGACAGCGGCATAGAGCGCTGCCAATGGGTTCGCACCAAACATGGTCACCCGCAGGCCAAAAGCTGTGCGCGTCAACAACAGGTGCAGGCCGAATGCCAGCACTGCAAAAACGATCAACGGCACGGGTATGCCAAGCAGACGCTCATTGCCAATCCAGGCAACAGTATCCGGAAAGCCCATCACCGCACTGCCGCCGGTCATTGCAATTGCAAAGCCGGTGAAGACAAGCCCGGAGCCGAGCGTTGCCAAAATGGGCGGCAAGCCAAAGAACGCAATCAGTGATCCGTTAATCAAACCGGCAATTGCGCCAATGCAAAGGGCCGCGACCATAGCCAGGCCAAGCCACATCAACGATTGGCCAGCGGCCATGGTCGGGTCAGCAAACTGGGTCAGAATAATAGCCGCGATGACTGCTGACAGGTTCGAGACGCCCACCACCGACAGATCAATGCCGCCGGTCATCATGGTGATCGTCATGGCAAGGGCCAGAATGGCAAATTCCGGAAACTGGAAGGCCATTGAGGTCAGGTTTTGCGGTGACAGGAACCGGTCTGGCGACAGCACTGCCATGAAGGCAAATACCGCAATGGCGATAATAAGCAGGCGGAACTCAGGAGCTCGGGTGAAGTCTTTTTTCTGGTTTGGCGTTGTCATGAAAACCTCATCCGGCGCGCGCAGCGGCGCGTTTGGCACGATAGGCCGGAACACCTGTTCCGATCAGGATCAACAGCCCGATGGTCACCGATTGCCACGTGGTTGGAATGCCGACAACGATCAGGCTGTTTTGCACAATCACAATCAGAGCAACAC
>CAZOCA010000616.1:405-2802 GCA_964578105.1 uncultured Pararhizobium sp. | reverse complement strand
TGGCGGAGCGGAATTTGCGGGCAAGCGCATTGGACAAGCCAAGGGCTGTATCGTGCGCGGGTCCCACCTCATCATCGAAAGCACGTTCGGCAATCCAGGGCGAATGCTCGTAAACCCCGCCATATTTGTCAACGAAAGCACGCTTCTCCATCTGTGAAGGGGCGGGTGTTCTTGCGGGGGCAGGATGGGTTTTTTGCCAGTGTCGGGCAATGTCTATGCGCCGGGCAAACCATACTTTTTCATGGGACTTTGCATATTCCATGAAACGCCGCAGGGCCATGACACGGCCTGGCCGGCCGATCAGTCGGCAATGCAGTCCGATATTCATCATTTTTGCCTGACCAGCCGAGCCTTCAGCATAGAGCGCATCAAAGCTGTCTTTCAGATAGGCAAAAAACTGGTCGCCGGAATTAAAGCCCTGCGGAGTGGCAAAGCGCATATCATTGGCATCAAGCGTGTAAGGAACGATCAGTTGGTCGCGGTCTTCGCTCTGGTGCCAATAAGGCAGATCATCAGCATAGCTGTCCGAAAGGTAGTCAAAGCCACCTTCTTCTGTCGCCAGATCAATTGAATTCATCGAGCAGCGCCCGACATACAGGCCTTGTGGTCGTTCGCCTGTCACGTCCTTGTGCAAGCGAATGGCTTCCATCAGATCGGCACGCTCATCCTCAGGCGTATAGTCCTTGTATTCGATCCATTTGAGGCCGTGACTGGCAATTTCCCAATCCGCTTCCTGCATGGCGGCGACCTGAGCGGGAGAGCGCGCAAGGGCCGTTGCCACACCATAAACGGTGACCGGAATATCCAACTCGGTGAAGAGGCGATGGAGCCGCCAGAATCCGGATCGCGCGCCGTATTCGTAGATGCTTTCCATATTCCAATGCCGCTGGCCCTGCCATGCTGCAGCACCGACAATTTCCGACAAGAAGGCTTCGGACGCCGCATCGCCATGGAGAACATTATTCTCCCCGCCTTCTTCGTAATTGATGACGAATTGCACAGCAATGTTGGCGCCACCGGGCCATTTCGGGTCTGGTGTTCTGGAACCATAGCCTTGCATATCACGCGGATAGCGACTCACATTAATTCCCCCGAAACACGACCAGTCGATATTTAATTGTATAGCAAAACAATGAGGGTTATTTTCAAAAAAACCAAATAAGAGTTTCGCACTTATAGGGTCAGTTTTTGAAGTTGAATGAGCGAGCAGGTGGCGAGTATCGATCTCAAACCAGCTTCCGCTTGTCCAGCTCCATACGACATTTTGCAATCATGAAGTCAATGAACAGGCGGATTTTTGGGTCCTGAAAAGTTCTGTGGGGATACAGGCACGCCAATTGCACTGCCACCGGCGGTGTGGCCTTGGCAACTTCAACCAATGCACCGGATTTAAGATGTTCGACCACTTCAAAGACCGGCTTATTGACAATACCACGTCCTTCCAGCGCCCATTGGGTGAGCACATCACCATCATCAGATTCAAAAGGGCCTGCGACATCGAAACCGTTCGGACCTTCCTCGGTTTGCAGCAGCCAGCGAAATTCCGGCGCGCCGGGAAAGCGCAATTGCAGACAATCATGCTGTCGGTTTGCCAAATCACTGCCATGGGTGGGATGACCCCGCACCTTGATATAATCCGGCGAAGCGCACAGCACCCGGTCACATTCGGCAATCATCCGGGCTTTGAGGTTTGAGTCTTTCAGATGGCCCAGAACAAAAGCAACATCCAGCCCTTCCTCTGCCATGTTGATTTTACGGTCTGACAGGCGCAGCCGCACATCAATTTCCGGGTATTGATCCTTGAAGGGCGGTACGTGAGGCGCGATGAATTGCCGCCCAACGCCAAGTGGGGCAGCCACAAAAATGGAACCGCGCGGATTTCGTGTGATTTCCATCACCGCTGCTTCTGCGTCTTCAATAGTCTCCAGAACTTTGGTGGCACCGCTGTAAAACACCTTGCCATGCTCGGTTGGTTGCAGTCGGCGCGTGGTGCGGTTAAACAGCCGCACACCAAGATGTTTTTCCAGTTCCGCTATGCGGCTTGACGCAACAGCGGCAGACACACGCAGATCCCGTGCAGCGGCCGACATATTTCCCAGTTCAAAAACCCGCACAAACATGCGTACATTGACAACATAGCTCATGCCTTGAAACTACGATCATTTGGAAAAATTTGAAAGTCTTGGAGAATTTGAGCGCTATTCAAAATAATATGAACCATCCATAGTGTTCTCAAAGAGCATCCTACAGGAGACAGGGCATGTATGATCTGGCAATTTTCACCGAGTGGCTGCACTTTGCAGTGCGCTGGGTGCATGTCATCACGGCAATCGCCTGGATTGGGTCTTCTTTCTATTTCATAGCGCTGGATTTGGGCTTGACCAAAGCTGCCAACAT
>CAZOCA010000616.1:0-395 GCA_964578105.1 uncultured Pararhizobium sp. | reverse complement strand
GGGCGTTTCGGGGGAAGAGTGGCAGGTTCACGGTGGCGGCTTCTACCATTTGCGTAAATATCTGGTCGCACCTGCTGAAATGCCGGAGCATCTGACCTGGTTCAAATGGGAAAGCTACATGACGTGGGTTTCCGGTTTTGCCCTGTTATGGCTGGTTTATTATCTGGGCGCGGATTTGTATCTGATCGACCCCGCCGTCGCCGATATCTCCGTCATGACGGCCATTGCTATTTCTCTTGCCTCTATCGTGTTCGGCTGGCTGGCTTATGACCAGCTTTGCAAAAGTCGCTTGGGGCAGAACAGCACTTTCTTGATGGTCTTGCTGTTTGGCGTTCTGGTGGCCATGTCCTGGGGGTTCACACAGGTGTTTTCCGGGCGCGCTGCGCTGTTGCATC
>CAZOCA010000615.1:0-2803 GCA_964578105.1 uncultured Pararhizobium sp. | reverse complement strand
GATTTACAATTCCATACGCTCCATCATCACGCCGGACCTGGCTGCCGTATCCGTGGTGTTCATTGTCGTCGCGCTGCTTGCCATTGCCGCGCTCGACAAGCTTGTGGGCCTGGAAATTTTCCTGAAGTCCAAATAACCCGCCCGACAGGGCTCGATGAAGGCTAGTTAGAGAATGTCATCTGTATCTTTTTACGAAACCGCAAATCTGAATTCTGAAACCTATAAAAATCTGCTGAAGCGATCAGAATCCGACCTGTCTGTTTTTATGGAGAAGGTGGAGCCGATTATTGAAGCGGTCAGAACAGAAGGCGATGCTGCTCTTGTCCGCTACGGCCGGGAGTTTGATGGGGCCAAGCCGTTAACGGAAGCCACGCTGAAAGTCAGCGAAGCCGAGTTTGATGCGGCATTTGACACAGTTGATGCCGAGGTCATTGAGGCCATCGAATATGGAATTTCAAATATCAGATCATTCCACGAAGAGCAGAAGCCTGACCCAATGTGGTTCAAGGAAATTCGCCCCGGTGCATTTGCCGGTGATCGCTATACTCCCATTCAATCTGTCGCGCTTTATGTGCCACGTGGCAAAGGTGCATTTCCGTCTGTGACGATGATGACATCCGTGCCCGCCGTGGTGGCGCAGGTGCCTGAATTAGCCATTTTTACACCGCCGACGCCCGATGGGTCTGTCGATGCAGCAACATTGGTCGCGGCACGCATTGCCGGGGTTGAAACCGTCTATAAATGTGGTGGCGCTCAGGCAGTAGCCGCAGCCGCGTTTGGAACCCAAACGATCAAGCCGGCGCTCAAGATTGTCGGGCCGGGCAGCCCATGGGTCGTAGCCGCAAAACGGCGACTGTCTGATATGATTGACCCGGGTCTTCCGGCAGGCCCATCGGAAGCGATAATCTTTGCCGATGAGAGCGTACATGGCGGATTGGCGGCGCTGGACCTGCTGGTGGAAGCTGAGCATGGGCCGGACAGTTCCGCATTTCTCGTTACACACTCACGGCGGGTTGCAGAAGAAGCCCTGGCGGCGCTTCCTGATCATTGGGCCGCGATGACCGAGCAGCGTGTGGAATTTTCCAAAGCCGTGCTGTGTGGGGAGAATGGCGGTATCGTGCTCACGTCTTCTCTGGAAGAGAGTTACAAATTTATCAATGATTATGCGCCGGAGCATCTTGAGTTGCTTTCCACAGAGCCGTTCGAACATTTGGGACATATCACCGAGGCTTCCGAGATTTTGATGGGCCCGCATACACCGGTTTCCATTGGCAATTTCGCGCTTGGACCGAATGCTGTTCTACCGACAAGCCAAGGTGCGCGGACCTATGGCCCGCTGTCCGTGCATGATTTCGTCAAATGCTCATCCATTGGTTATGTAACCCGACCTGCCTATGCGGAGATGGCCAAACATGCGCGGGTTCTGGCGCGGTATGAAGGCTTTTCGTCCCACGAAAACGCGGTTTCGGACATGCGCCAGAAGTATCTGGGCAATCGCTGATATGAAAGCTGTCCGACTGCATGACAAGCTGGATTTGCGCTGTGAAGACGTCGAAAAGGCATCTGATCCTGCTCCAGATGAAGTGCGCGTTCAGGTTGCCTATGCGGGCATTTGCGGCTCCGACATCCATAACTTCAAAACCGGTCAATGGATTAGCAGAAAACCATCCATTGCCGGGCACGAATTCTCCGGGTTTGTCGAAGCTGTCGGAGCAAATGTCAGCGGCCTGGAAATCGGCGACAAGGTTGCGGCAGATTCACGCTATTATTGCAGTGATTGTGCAAACTGCCGATCAGGCAAAGTTCATCTATGCGAAAGCCTGGGCTTTGTCGGCGAGGCCATTGATGGCGGGTTTGCTGATTTTATAACTGTTCCTGCAAAGCTGTGTCTCAAATGCAAACCAGATGCTGCGCTTGATATCGCCGCTTTGGCTGAACCATTGGCTGTCGCACTTCATGCCTTGAACCTGTTGAACATCCCGAATGATGAGCCATTGCTGATTATCGGATGTGGTCCAATAGGAGCATTGAGCGCTCTTGCCTCGACCTGCAGGTCCAATCGCGCGCTGTTCATCTGCGACGTGAATGCAATCAGATCTGAGCGTTGTGCAGAATTATCCGGTGCAGCCATTGTTGATCTGGCAGGTTTTTCACAATCTGACAGCTGCGCTGAAAAGCCTGTCAGGTATGTTCTGGATACGACCGGCAATATTGGCGTCATCGATATGTTGCTGCAAAAAATGTCCGGCTGCACCATCGGTCTTGTCGGTATTGGATCGGGTGAATTGACCATCGATCCGGTCCATCTGGTGGAGCGCGAAATTTCGATTGTCGGCTGTCATGCATTCGCAGATGAATTGCCCGAAGCGATTGCGTTGCTGCATGAAAGGGCTGATCAATTTGAAGGTATAATTGGTGAGCGGATTACGCTGGAACAGACTGTTGCAGCCTATGGTGTGATTTCGTCCGGAAAATCACCAGCGATCAAGACATTGATTGAGGTGTCCGGTGAGTGAACCACAATCCCGGACTGCCCGAATTCGCGAACTCGCTAAATCGGATGAAGCTGCGGCGTTGGCTGAACTCAGACTGTTTCTCATCGAGACATTTGATATTGAGGTTCACGACCTGCAGATCAATCATGATCAATATTCGCTCAATTCGCTGAACGGTTTTTTTCGCGGTAGCAAGGATCGATTTTTCTTCAAGTTTCATCAGGAAGAAGGCGAAGAGGAAATGAGCGGGGAATATTACCGCGCTGATCTGATCGCCAAAGCCAATCTGCCAATTGATCTTCCTGTTC
>CAZOCA010000614.1:0-2807 GCA_964578105.1 uncultured Pararhizobium sp. | reverse complement strand
GCACAAACTCACCATAGCGGTCGACGAGAAAGGTCAAGACCTCATCATTTGTATCCCCCGCCACAAGACGTTCGCGCACCAAGACACGCAGATCTTTGGCCAAAGGGGCATCGGAATCGTCAATCGACTGATTCTGACAGACCATGCAACGCACTTCTGTGGATAGATCCCGCGCCCGCGCTTCCATGGCCGGGTCAGCCAGCACTTCATCTGGCTCAACCGCAAACACCGGCGTCAGGAACAGGCAGGCCAAGATAATGAGCAGAAGCTTTTTCATCATCTATTCCGCCGGGACCGCAACCGCGTTGGGTTTTGCACGTTTTGGCGCCCCCACCCGCAGGCGTCTGTCAGTCAAAGATACAACGCCGCCGGCCCCCATAAACAGCGTTCCAATCCAGATAAACAACACCAAGGGCTTGTCATAGATGCGCACGACGACACCGCCATTATCATCAAAGTCGCCAAGCGTCGCATAGAGCTGAGAGGCCCCAAAGGTTTTTATGCCTGCCTCAGTGGTTGGAAAATTACGGGCCTGATAGAGGCGTTTTGCCGGGGACAGCACTGCTACCACTGTGCCGCCCTTGCGGACCGTCAAATCTGCCACTTGTTCGGTATAATTTGGCCCACTGTTAGGCCTGATGCCGTCCAACGTGATGGTATACCCTGACAATTCAATTGTATCTCCGGGCTGTTTGACGGCAACGGCCTCACGTTCATAGACACTGACGCCGACAATACCCAGCAGCGTGATCCCCATACCAGCATGGGCCAAGGTGGTGCCCCAGGCGGAACGCGGCAGCCCAAACAATCTTGAGAATGCGGTTTTCAGCGGCACACGGAAAAAGCGTGCCCGATCGACCAGTTCTGCCAATGCGCCAAAAATGAGCCAGATAGCAGCAGCAACACCAAATGGCGCAGCAATTGAGGTCTTTGTCTGAATTGCAAATGTTGTCAACAATCCAACGAATGCCAGAGCCAGAACCCAGGACAGACGCTGCATGACAGCCTTCAGGTCTCCGCGCTTCCAGGCCAGGAACGGTCCGAACGGCATCGCTAACAATAATGGCAGCATGAGCGGCCCGAATGTCAGATTAAAGTAAGGCGGTCCCACCGAAATCTTTTCGCCTGTCAGGGCCTCCAATGCCAGCGGATAGAGTGTGCCAATCAGCACGGTTGTCGCAGCCGTGGTCAGGAGCACATTATTCAACACCAACGCGCCTTCGCGCGAAATGGGTGCAAAAATACCGCCCTGTTTCAAGGTTCCTGCACGCAATGCGAACAGCGCCAGTCCTCCGCCAATGAACAGCAGCAGGATCATCAGAATAAAGACGCCTCGTGAAGGGTCGGAAGCAAATGTGTGGACACTGGTCAGGACGCCGGAGCGCACCAGAAATGTTCCCAGAAGCGACATGGAAAACGTCAGGATTGCCAGCAAGATGGTCCAGATTTTAAGCGCGTTGCGCTTTTCCATGACCACCGCAGAATGCAACAATGCCGTGCCAAACAGCCAGGGCATGAAACTGGCATTTTCAACCGGGTCCCAGAACCACCAGCCACCCCAGCCCAGCTCATAATAGGCCCAATACGAGCCCATTGAGATGCCAAGGGTCAGAAACAGCCAGGCTGTGAGGGTCCAGGGCCGCACCCAACGGGCCCAGGCAGCATCAATGCGTCCGCTGATAAGGGCCGCAATTGCAAAGGAAAAAGCCACTGAAAAACCGACATAACCAAGATAGAGCATCGGCGGATGGATCGCCAATCCGATATCCTGCAGGATTGGGTTCAGATCACGCCCCTCAAAAGGCGCAGGAAACAGGCGCTCAAACGGATTGGATGTCAGGGTGACAAACAGGAGGAACGTTGTCGCAATCCACCCCTGAACGGCAAGGACATTTGCTTTGAGCTGGGCAGGAAGATTGTTGCCAAACAAGGCTACAAGAGCGCTGAACAAGGTCAGAATGCCAACCCATAACAGCATCGAGCCTTCGTGATTGCCCCACACGCCGGTGAATTTGAACAGGAACGGTTTTTTTGAATGGGAGTTTTCCCAAACGTTGCGGACAGAGAAATCTGACACCAAATAGGCATAAGTCAACGCCGCAAAAGCAAGCGCCACAAATACAAAAACACCAAGAGCGGTTGAGCTACCGACCGCCATCATGCGGGCGTCACCGCGCTGAGCGCCAACAAGTGGTACAAGCGCCTGAACACAAGACAAAGCGAGCGCCAGCAAAAGAGCAACGTGGCCAAGTTCCGATATCACTGTTCCGCCCCTTTAATTCCTGTTGTTTCAGCAAAGTTGCGCTTAGTTGGTAGCGCTCTCACCCTCACCTTGCCAAACGCCCTGTTCTTTCAGAGCGTCAGCCACTTCTTTCGGCATGTATGTTTCGTCGTGTTTCGCCAGTACAGTATCTGCCACGAAAAGGCCGTTGGCATCCAGTGAACCTTCGGTAACCACGCCCTGCCCTTCGCGAAACAGATCAGGCAGAATGCCGTCAAAGACCACGGCAACAGTGCTACCGGTGTCGGTAATGCTGAACTTGACCACAGAGCCATCGTTACGAACGACGCTGTCTTCTTCGACCAAACCGCCAAGTCGAATTCGCTCGCCGGGTGCGGCGCCACCTGCTGCAATATCACTGGGTGAGTTGAAAAAGACGATGCGGTCATTCAGCGCGAACAGAACCAAGCCGGCCGCAACCACCAAAACACTGCCAGCTACGGCCATCATGGTCAGGCGTCTTTGTTTTCTGGTCATTTAACAAGTCCCATTGATCATTAGTTTTGCGTGGCAAGTCCAAGATTTG
>CAZOCA010000613.1:0-2810 GCA_964578105.1 uncultured Pararhizobium sp. | reverse complement strand
CATTAATGCAGAACCAGATCAAACACACGGATAAATTGCAGATATGGACTTTTTCGCAAGCCTGATGGTGACAATGGCCGCATTTTCGGTGCTTTGGGCGCTTCACCTGCCCTTGAAAAATGCTGGTATTGTGGATTTCTATTGGGGCGTCGGGTTTTTAGTGATTGGCGCTGTCTATGCCCTGCGGATTGATCAGCTAAACCTTTACCAATTGGCATTTTTTGGCATGATATCTCTTTGGGCGGTTCGGCTGAGCTATTATCTGATCGTTAGATTTGCAGTCCATTCCAGCGAAGATCAGCGCTATGCTGTCATGCGCAACAACGGTGGTCCATCTTTCTGGTGGGCAAGCCTACCAAAAATCTTCCTTCTTCAGGCATTGGTGATGTGGATTATTGCCACGCCCCTCCATACGGCGCTGATACTTCCGTCCGTTGAACCGCTTGGTGGTGCATTGCTGGGATTTGGAGTTGTTCTGTTTTGTATTGGTCTCGTGTTTGAGGCGGTCGCCGATCATCAATTGGCACGCTTCAAATCTGCCAATCCGGCTCCAACCAAGCTGCTGCGGTCAGGTTTGTGGGCGTGGAGCCGTCATCCAAATTATTTTGGTGAGGCCCTGCTTTGGTGGGGGCTGGGGCTCTATGCCCTTGCCTTGACAGGATCGTTTGTTTCTCTGCTGGGACCGTTGGTGCTGACGATTGTTCTGATTGGTGTCACCGGCCGGATGACCGACGATCATATGCAGAACAGCCGAGGGGCGAAGTTTTCGCAGTACAAACTGGAGACCAGCGCTATTTTGCCTCTGCCTCCGACACTCTATCAACAAATCACAAAAAAAAGCCGTCCTGCCACTTAGGACAGGACGGTATTATATGCGCAAAGCTTTTTTTATTGAAACTCAGAGCCGATAGAGGATCTGGTCGGTCCAGAAACGCTCCAGGCGCTGAAGCGATCTGTTGAGGTTTTCAAAATCCGCGGTGGCAAGACCACCCACCTTTTCGATAGACCGCATATGGCGCTTGTAAAGCCCATCCACCACGGCAGCGATTTCCTTGCCCTTTTCAGTCAAGCGCACACGAACCGATCGACGGTCTGTACGTGATCGCTGGTGATGGACATAGCCCATGTCGACCAGCTTCTTAAGATTATAAGAAACATTTGAGCCAAGATAGTAACCGCGACTGCGCAATTCGCCTGCGGTCAACTCTGCGTCTCCCAGGTTGAAGAGCAGCAATGCCTGAACAGCATTAATGTCGCCTTCCCCGTTTCGCTCGAACTCGTCTTTGACAACATCAAGCAGCCGGCGGTGCAGCCGCTCTACAAGTGTTACGGATTCCAGATAGAGCGGAAGCCCAGCTTCCACGTCCTTGTCGTTGCCTTCGTCGATCGAGGCCAATTGTGTTGTCTGTTTCATTGTCATCCAGCCAATACTGCTTTGCACATGTAAGAGGGATATCCCTCGTTGATGAACACAAACTAGGCCGGGCTCGTCAAAAAGCACTTAAGTTTCACGCTTAAGGAAACCTTACTGGCAAATGCTTGATTTGATGGTTTAAGATGTGTGTATGCGGGATTCAGATTTCATTTATATTACTGAAACTTAACCAACTTATCTGACGATTTGAATCACCTTTTACCGGTTCCGCCCTGACAATGTGAAAAACTCTACTTTTCCTGATGCGTCTGGGTGCAGTCAGTTCAGTCTTGTCCTGCGAACCAGCATTGTCAGTGTGACGTAAATGATGATCATGATGACGTGAAAGATCAGCGTCAGCGGTGATATGCCAAATGTTCCGGAAAAGAAAATTTGTGAAAAAAAGTCTGCGCCGACCGAGATCAGCCACACCACAATGCCCCAGGACATTTTGTTCCAGAGCCCCACAGCAGCCGTTAGATTGAACACGGTGAAAAATACCAATAGCACGCGCCGTTCTGCAGATAGCGCCAAAAAAGCATCTTCCGGGTTGGGAACCATGCCGAAAATGATCATAGCCCGCGCAAGGCCAGCCAGAAGAAGAAACACTCCCAGCACCCGCATGAAATTTTCCAACGCCGATATGAGATACCGCCGCGCAGAAAGATCGCCATCAAGAAATTGTTCAAACATATTTGCATCCATGCCAGAAGCTGCGGGCGCTGCCAAGCCGCTTATCAAGTTGAATGGGTCATGCTATGGGCGGATGAGTTTTTTTGGAGTTGCCCCATGACGAATGAAACACACCAGATCGCCGATCCATTGCCGCTCAGCCTTAGTGCAGCGGATGTGGTTGGTCCTATCCGCATGCGGCGCAACCGCCGCACAAACTGGTCACGTCGGCTGGTCCAGGAAAACAGCATTTCCGTGAGCGATCTGATCTGGCCCATTTTTATCAAGGATGGACTGGGTGACAGCGAAGCGATTCCATCAATGCCTGGTGTTTTTCGCCATAGCGTCGACAAAGCCGTTAAAGAAGTGGAGCGTGCTGCTCGTCTGGGAATTCCCGCTGTCGCGTTGTTTCCCTATACAGATCCAGCCTTGCGCGATGAGACAGGCAGCGAAGCGCTCAATAGTGAAAATCTCGTGTGCACGGCCTGTCGTGCGGTCAAGGCAGCTGTCAGTGATGTGGGTATCATTACGGATGTGGCCCTTGATCCCTATACATCTCACGGGCATGACGGATTGCTGGAGGGAGACGAGATCATCAATGATCCAACGGTGGATGTGCTGGTCCGGCAGGCGCTCAATCAGGCGGCTGCAGGAGCAGATGTAATTGCCCCGTCTGACATGATGGATGGGCGCGTTGGGGCAATACGCCATGGTCTTGATCAAA
>CAZOCA010000612.1:0-2819 GCA_964578105.1 uncultured Pararhizobium sp. | reverse complement strand
GGACAATAATGGTGCGCCACAGCTCGACCTTTGCAAACTGACCTGTGCAAATTTTGTCCGTTATGTACTCGAAAAAGAAGGCGATGTTGCCGCTGTGATTGCCGAACCGGCCCGTGCTGTGCCCTACATTCCGCCTCCCGGTTTTTGGGCCGAAGTCCGCAAAGCCTGCAATGAAGCGGGCGCTTTGCTGATCTTTGATGAAATCCCGACCGGCCTTGGCAAAACCGGCAAAATGTTCGCCTGTGATCATGATGAGGTGGTGCCGGATCTTCTGGTCATGGGCAAGGCATTGGGCGGTGGAATTTTACCTATCGCTGCCGTCATGGCGCGACCGCATCTGGATGTCGCCGGTGGATATGCCTTTGGCCATTATACTCACGAGAAGAACCCGGTCACAACGCGCGCGGCGCTGACAACAATCGAGATTATCGAGGATGAGGGCCTTGTCGAATCTGCTGCCACTTTGGGCGCTCATGCGTTGGAACGTTTGCGGGAGATGCAGCAAAACCACCCGACCATAGGTGATGTGCGTGGCCGCGGGTTTTTGTTCGGTGCAGAGCTTGTGCTGGGGCGTGATAGCAAGGAACCCGCCAATGAGCTTGCAGAAGACGTGCTTTATCGCTGTCTGGACAAAGGCCTGTCGTTCAAACTCTCCATGGGCAACACTATGACCCTAACCCCGCCTTTAATCCTGAAGCGTGATGAGTTGGATCACGCGCTGAACATTGTCGACGAAGCGCTTTCAGATGCAGAACGTCAGTTTGGTTTGGCCTGATTGAAGGGAAGACAATCGCCAAACACATTTTGCCATGCATCCGGAAATAAGTTTTGGCTTGATTCTGCAAAGCTATTCCCCTTTGTTTGAAAAAAGGCAAAGGGGCGAATTTTGGCAAAACTGATCGTATATTATGCCCATCCTGGACAGCGGCATTCCCACACAAATCGGGAGATGGCAAAAGTTGCGCGGGATGTGGACGGTATTACCTTTGTGGATTTGTATGCGGAATATCCGCGCAGCAACATCGACATTGATAAAGAGCAGCAACGTCTGCTCGACCATGATGTAATCCTGTTTCAGTTTCCATTGTTCTGGTATTCCACTCCGTCCTTGATCAAGGAATGGCAGGATTTGGTGCTCGAACACGGTTTTGCCTATGGCAAAGGTGGTGACAAGCTGGACGGCAAACGCATGATGCTTGCCATCACGGCAGCTGGCCCCGAAGACGCTTATTCCAAAACCGGCTACCAGCAGTTTCCGCTGCGCACCTTTCTGACGCCTCTGGAACAAACCGCCGGGCTCTGCAAAATGGAATTTACGCCACCCTACGTGTTGTTTGCGTCCCTGCGTGCGCCGAAAGAAGGTCTGGTTGATCCTCATGCCAAAGGCTATCGCGCATTGTTGGAGGCGGTCCGTGATGACCGGCTTGATTATGCAAATGCTGCCTCAAAGGATGTGCTGTCCTTTGAAACACTGCCGATAATGGAAGGGGCATAGAACATGGAAAGCTTTCTGGTTCTCTCCTTCGTTTTTCTCATTGCCGGCGTCATCGCTGTACCGATTGCCTCCCGTCTCGGTCTTGGTTCGGTTCTGGGCTATCTCATCGCCGGCATTGTCATTGCACCCTTGCTGCAAAATCTGGGTGTTGATGTCATCAGTCTCCAGCATTTCGCCGAGTTCGGTGTGGTGATGATGCTGTTTCTGGTGGGATTGGAACTGGAGCCACGCCTGCTTTGGCAGATGAAATCCAAACTGCTCGGCCTTGGCGGTCTTCAAGTGGGTTTGACGACCCTGTGTGTGATGGCCATCGCCATGCTGTTTGATCTGTCCTGGAGCATATCCCTTGCCATTGGTCTGGTGTTTGCCTTGTCATCAACGGCCATCGTTTTGCAGACGCTCAACGAAAAGGGCCTTATGAAATCCGATGGCGGACAGTCCAGCTTTGCCGTGCTGCTGTTTCAGGATATCGCCGTTATCCCCATGCTGGCCTTCATTCCTTTGCTGGCCCTGCCTGAGCTGGCAGACCTTGCTCAAAGCGTCGACATGGCTGGGCACGGGACCGAAGCCGCGGCCGGCGATCATGGCGCTGACAGCCACGCAGATGATGGCGATCACGGGTCCGGTATCAATCTGGTGGAAGGGTTGCCGGGCTGGCAACGCGCGTTTGTCACCATAGCCGCCATTGCAGCCGTCATTGTCGGCGGTTCCTTCCTGACCCGTCCGATCTTCCGTTTCATAGCCATGGCAAAGCTGCGGGAATTGTTCACGGCGACCGCTTTGATGATCGTCATCGGCATTGCGCTGTTGATGACATTGGTTGGTCTGTCGCCAGCTCTTGGTACTTTCCTGGCCGGTGTCGTATTGGCGAACAGCGAATATCGTCATGAGTTGGAAAGTGACATCGATCCCTTCAAGGGATTGTTGCTTGGCCTGTTTTTCATGACGGTCGGTGCAGGCATCAATTTCGGCCTGCTTTTTGCCAATCTTGGCGCGATCATCGGCCTGACAATCGCCCTGATGGCGCTGAAGGCAGGCGTGCTTCTGGCCCTGTCCTATATCTTCAAAATAGGCAGTTCCGATCGCTGGTTGTTTGCGCTTGGCCTTGCGCAGGCGGGCGAGTTTGGCTTTGTACTGCTGTCTTTCACAGTGGCCAACAACGTCATCCCGACAGACATTGCAGATCAACTGCTTCTGATCGTTGCCCTGTCAATGCTGCTGACACCAGCATTGTTCATCCTCTACGACAAAGTTATCGCGCCGCGCTATGCCGTTGCACAGACTAAAGAGCCGGATGATATCGACGAGAAGGGCACAGTAATTG
>CAZOCA010000611.1:0-2834 GCA_964578105.1 uncultured Pararhizobium sp. | reverse complement strand
GCTCCACTGATAGGCGGCTTCCAGCTTGCGCCCGACCCGCCAATAGGCGTCGCCCAAATGGTCGTTGATTGTCGGATCGCGCGGCCTAAGATCCGCAGCACGCTCCAAGGCTTCAACCGCGTCGTCAAATTGTCCAAGCCGGTAATGGGCCCAACCCAGTGAATCGACGATGTAACCATCACGAGGGCGCATTTCCACTGCCTTCCGGATCATATCGACGCCCTCATCAAGATTGATATTCATATCAACCCAGGAATAGCCCAAATAGTTCAGGATATCCGGCTGGTTTGGTGAGAGTTCCAGCGCATATTTGAATGTTTTTTCAGCTTTCGGCCATTGTTTGGTCCGTTCATAAGCAATGCCTAAACGGTAGTGTAGCGGCCAAAATCGCTCATCGGTGCGATCAAGATGAGTGAGGGCCTCTTCATACACCTCGATGACTTCATCATACCTTTGGTCGGACGCCAATACGCCGCCCAGAGCAATATACCCGCCATAATCCTCCGGTGATTCCGCCACCAATCCGCGTAGCGTTTCGACAGCCTCGTCGTTGCGTTCCAGACGCGCCAATCCAAGGCCGCGTTGCAGTGCGGCGGTCCGAAACAATGTTGATTGCTCAGAAACACCGGCAAACAACTCAATCGAGCGTTCCGTCAGGCCCAAACGGTCGGCAATCGCACCAAGTTCAAAGAGGGTTTGAGGTTCCGAGGAGTTGGTGGCACGTGCCATTTCCAAATAAATTGATGCAAATGTCTCGGCACCGTCGCGGTTGATAGCCGATCCTATATTGAGCAATATTTCTGATGCGCCATGTGCAGGATTTTTGATGTAACGAACATCTGTTTCCGCCGAGATAGACAAAGACAATGCCAGCAATGTCGGATTGTTGGGCGCAATACCGAGGCCACGCTCGATAATCTCTTTCGCCTGCTGCACTTCGCCCTGACGGGCAAGAAATCCCGCATAGGCTTCTACCAACCGCAGATAGGTTAGCGGTGAAGCGCTGCCGCCGGAAGCATTATTGAGTGCCTGATCATAGAGGTCGCCCGCTTGATCGGTTCGTCCAGCCGCGTCTGCGATGAGCGCACCGTGATAGGCCTTAAACAAAAAATACCAGTCGGGCCCTTCAAGCGCCTCGATTGTGCTGAGCGCGTTATCGGTGTTTGACGCGCCATATTGAGCCCACGCCGTAATGATGCCGGTCAGCAGGTTTTCGATATCATTGGGCTGTCTTAAAATCAGCAAGGGTCGAACAAGGCTAAATTTCTCGTTTCGCAGAGCTTCAACACCTAAGGCAAGGCGAGAAACCCTTTCGATTTCAATGACATCCTTGAGTTTTTCTGCGAGTGGAAGCGCTGCATCAAAATCGCCATTATTGATGTATGCAATCATCAATTCGCGTTGAAGGTCTGCATTGTCAGGATCAAACCTGAGGGCATTTTCATAGTAAAATGCAGCTGCACCAAAATCAAAATCGCGCAGCGCAGCACCGCCCGCCAAATAGGCACCGGCAAAGGAGTCTACGGTCTCAAAAATTGGGTCAGGCGAGTCTTTGGCCAATACCGGTATGGAAAGTGCAGATGCGCTGATGAGGAAGGCGGTCAGCAATGTGAAGCGTTTGCGCGCTGTGGCCATAAATCGTTACCCATTTTGATTCGTATGACGAATATAGCGCTCACAATGGCCGTTTAAAGGTGCCGCGGCAATGGTGGCTACCGAAACGGGTCACAAATTCAGCTTACGCGGGATATGCAAAACTCTACCACATCAAGCAGAGCATTCTTTACTGGCGATTGCTTGAACGGTCCCAGTGCATCATGTGCAATGGCGCCAAAATGCTTGGCGCGCACAATAGTGTCGGCCAAAGCGCCATGTTTGGCCATCAGCGAGCGGGCATGTTCAAGCCGATCTTCATCGCTTTTGCCGCCTTCGATGCTTTCCTTCCAGAACACACGCTCTTCGTCGGTTCCCCGGCGATAGGCCAGGAGCACAGGCAGTGTAATTTTGCCTTCACGGAAATCGTCGCCGACATTTTTGCCCAAATCCTTGGCGTTTCCACCATAATCCAGGACATCGTCAACCAACTGAAAAGCAAGGCCCAAATTGGTGCCATATGATTTCAGTGCAGAGCGTTCATCGCGCTTGGCATCTGCTATGATCGGACCAACTTCAGCCGCCGCTGAAAATAGCGCCGCGGTCTTGGCATTGATCACCGCCAAATATTCATCTTCGGTCGTTGCAAGGTTTTTGGCGGCGGCCAACTGCATCACTTCGCCTTCAGCGATGATCGATGCTGCGGTGGAAAGCACGTCTAGCGCATCCATTGAGCCGACCTCCACCATCATTTTGAATGCTTGGCCTAGCAAAAAATCGCCCACAAGAACGGAAGCCTGATTGCCCCAAATCATCCGCGCAGTGGGTTTTGAACGCCGACGGTCACTTTCATCCACCACATCATCATGCAAAAGCGTGGCCGTATGCATGAACTCAACGCTTGTAGCGAGTTTTACATGGCCGCCGCCTTCATAACCGCACATCTCAGCTGCTGCCAATGTGAGCATGGGGCGCAATCGTTTTCCGCCAGATGAAATCAGGTGCCGGGCGACCTCCGGTATCATTTCCACGTCTGAACCGGCCTTTGACAGGATCAGCTCATTGACGCGTTTCATGCCCGGCTCGCACAGTTCCGTAAGTGCGGAAATTCCGTTGCCTTTTGGTGCTTCACTAATTGATACAACGACGCCCAATGCAATTCTCCATCTTAATCGGAAGCCACTTTAAATTCTCGCAAGGTGGGGGGCAAGCGGCGAATTGGCGCGCTGAACAACACATTT
>CAZOCA010000610.1:0-2843 GCA_964578105.1 uncultured Pararhizobium sp. | reverse complement strand
CAATCCATCCAATCAGTGTGAAGGCGCTGTGACACTGGAACGAGAAACGGATGCAGAGGTCAAAGGCCTTCCCGAAACCGCCCATTTCACAAAAGGTGATTACGCGCTCATCATTCCCGGACTGAGCCTGTCAGAGTCCGGTCGCACGTCGATAATCGTCAAAGACGCAGAAGGAACCGCAATCGCGCGGACAAACCCGTTGATCGTGGAACAGCGCGATCTGGTGCATTTCTGGGGCGATATGCATGGGCAATCAGAAGAGACCATTGGCACAGGAAGCGCGCGTGACTATTTCGCGTTCGCCAGAGACCGCGCCTTTGTTGATGCCTGCGGTCATCAGGGAAATGATTTCCAGATCAGTGACGGGTTCTGGAACGAATTGAACCGAATTACTGAAGAGTTCGATGCGCCCGGATCTTTTGTTGCATTGCCGGGCTATGAATGGTCCGGCAACACATCTTTGGGCGGCGACAGAAACGTCTACTTCCCCGATGAAAACCGCACGATCCGCCGCTCGTCCCATGCGTTGATCGAAGATCAGACGACCGCTGATACGGATTGCACGACAGCGCGAGACCTGTTCGAGGCCTTTGCAGACAATCAGGAATTTGATGTCGTTTGCTACGCCCATTGCGGCGGGCGCTATGCAGATATTGGGTATGCCCATGATGGACGTTTCGAACGTTCGGTCGAGGTTCATTCATCCTGGGGCAGTTTTGAATGGCTGCTGCAGGACGCATTTAAATTGGGATACCGGGTTGGTGTCGTCACCAATTCAGATGGCCATAAAGGTCGCCCTGGCGCTAGCTATCCGGGCGCAGGAAAATTCGGCGCGATTGGCGGGCTGACATGCTTTATCACGCCTGAACTCTCCCGTGAGGCCCTGCTGGATTGCATGCGCAAGCGCCACCATTATGGCACCACGGGCGGCGATGCAGGCCGCATGATCATTGATGTAGCCGCAACTCTCGACGCACCGGGAAGCCTGTATCACGACGACCCCGCCCTCTTCGACACCAAAGGTGTTTCGACCAATACAGCAATGATGGGCGACATCGTCCATTTACCCCACGGCAATATCAACCTTGCGGTATCAGTGGCAACCAGCTCGCCGATACTCCGCATTGATATCTTCAATGGGCTGACCCTTGTTGAAACCGTCAGGCCCTATTCCGAAGCGGATCTGGGGGCACGCCTGCGGCTGCACTGGGAGGGCGCAGAATATCGCGGACGGTTCCGGGAAGTCATTTGGGATGGGTCCGCGACAGTGGCAGGCAATACGATCAAGAGCAGCCAACCCGTCAATTTCCTCAACCGGGACAAGACCTTGGAGCAGCAAGGCGAGACGGATCTAAGTTGGCGCGCGCTGACAACTGGAAATTTCGGTGGCGTCGATATCCTGATGTCCGACCCGGACGCAGGCTCCTTTTCCATAAAGACGCCATTGGTGGAGCGGGAAATCGCAATCGCCGATATCGGTTATGAAGATACAATTTTCGATGCTTCAGGCGAATTACCACGTTTCATGAAAGTCTATCGACTGCCTGATACGAACCCGCATGTGTCTTGTTCATTTGACCGCACGCTTGCGCTCAACTCGACCGGTGATAATCCGCTTTATTTCAGGGTTGAGCTGGAAGATGGAACCCGGGCATGGACAAGCCCGATTTACGTATTTCGATAAACCTGCAACCCAACGTATCAATTGTATCAATTTTCCCGCCCAATGATACAATTGAAACGCAGCCAAACGCGCTCCTGATATGTCTCCCCTTCATGTTGTTGGGACTGGCAATCTTGCCACCCCAGGCATGAACGGAGATAGATATGAAAAAGGTGGTTTTTGCAGCTCTTGCTGTTCTGACAGCGGCGGCGATTTCATCAACTCTTCCAGCTGTATCTGCTGGCATGAACCGAACCGTGGAATGTGTTGATGGAACTGTATTTAAGTTTGGCGATGACGCGATAAGCGATCAGGTAGCCTGTGCCTATAATGGCGGCGTAATGCCAAAATCGCCATTCAAAGCCCAGGAGGCAAAAATGGAAAGCACACCTCTAGCACCCGTCAAACCGGCCCGCGCCTCGGTGCAAAACACGCCACGCAAGGGCGTACCCAACGGCACATTTGACAGTAAGAACAAAGCTGTCGCATGGACTGCCGGTTGCTATGCAGAATTCGGCCCCAACGCAACCAATCCCGATGCTACCTTGCTGGACAAGTGCCTTGGCAATTAACCAGCCGCAACTTCCTCGGTAGCAAAATATCTGAATGGGCCAGACAACCCTGTGATTGATCCGTCAATCGCAGGGTTCCCTTTTTGACCCAGGCTCTTGTCACTCAATCAAAGACATATCCGATGCCACGAACCGTGCGGATGGTTTCAGGTTTCTCTGGATTGGATTCAATCTTTCGCCGCAGCCGGGAAATGCGCAGATCAATCGATCTGTCAAAGGGTTCCCATCCCCGGTCATGCGCCTGTTCCAGAAGCTGATCGCGGTTGAGGACGCGGCCCCGATTTTCAGCGAACACCCGCAACAGGCTGAATTCCATAGCCGTCAACGCAATTTCATTGTCGTCTGCCGCAAAAAGCTTCGCTGCATCCAGATCAAGACGGCAGGTTCCAAAAGGAATTGTCCCTTTCATCTTTGCCTTTGCATCCTGTTCAACAGAATTGGTGTTCTGACGGCGAAGCGACGCCTTTATGCGCGCCTCCAACTCGCGCAAATCAACTGGCTTGCCGACATAATCATCAGCGCCCATTTCCAGCCCGACAACCCTGTCTATCACTTCGCTAGCGGCCGTCAGCATGATAACGGGAACATTGGAATCAATCCTCAATTCC
>CAZOCA010000609.1:0-2847 GCA_964578105.1 uncultured Pararhizobium sp. | reverse complement strand
GACAGATCATCGCCGCCAAAACGGTAAACTGTCAGATCAAGTCTGAACTTCTACACCTGATGAGTGGCAGTGCATCAATTCTGTCGTAGAATTGTTGCGAGGATTGATAGAGATCGGTGTAAACCGGCATCATTTTGTCGTAAAGCTCGGCCCATTCCGGTATTGGATCAAATTGCTGTCCGTAACGCACCATTCCGCGCGTCGCGTCATCAATGTCTGATTTGTTTCCGGATGCGACTGCCATCAATATTGCCGCTCCAACAACACCACATTCCAGTTCTTCCGGAACCAGATATGGAACGCCATACATACTGGCCTTTATGCTGAGCCAAAGCTCAGACTTTGCTCCTCCGGAAGCGGCGACAATGCGATCCGGTCGTCCTGCGCCTCCCTCAACTGCATCGAGCTTTCGCCGGACCGAAAAGGCAACGCCTTCCAGAACGGCTCTATGTAAATCCGGAAGGTCATGGGTCGCGGTTAATCCAAAAAACTGGGCGCGCGAATTGCTATGACTGCCAAACCGTTCTCCGGACAAGTAAGGCAGAAAGAACAGGCCGTTAGAACCTGCTTCTGCTTGTGTGGCCAATTCTGCAACCTCTGCATAGTCTCTGCGATTGCCATGAAAGGCGCGTCTGGCCCATCGCACAGCATCACCGCCCGCATCAAGAAGCGTAAAGCTTCCCCAATTTCCCTCAACCGTTGCCACGTTTGAAACTTCCTCATTTATCACGGGCGATTCATGGACAAAGGTAATAATCGATGATGTGCCTGTGACATCAGAGCCAAGGCCACATTCTGAGACACCTGACCCCAACAATGCCATCGGATAATCCCCACCACCCACCAGAACTGGAATTCCATCCGGTAAACCCAAGAGCGACGCGGTTTTTTGAGACAGTGTCCCAAGCACGTCTCCTGGGCTTTTGATCTCAGGAAGCAGTCGTTTCGGAATGCCTGTAAGTTTGATGAGTTGCTCTGACCAGGTCTTTGTTTTGCTATCCATGAGATAACTCAACGAGCCTTCAGTAAAATCCTGCGCTCTTTCACCTGTGAGTTTGTAATTGATCCAGTCTTTCGGCATCAAAATCGTGCTCGCAGATTCAACGGCAACCGGGTCGTTTTCCTGCAACCAGAGTAGTTTAAAAGCTGGCCAGGCGGTCGCGGGCATATTTGCTGCGATTGGGAGCAGATCAGTCGCGTTTACCCGGGCTGCAAATGTATCGACTTGGGGCTGCGTTCTTTTGTCATTCCAAAGGAGTGCCTCCGCCCGGGTCAGATTGCCATTATCATCGATCAGAACTGACCCGTGCATTTGTCCGCATGTACATATGCATGCAACACGGTCTGCTGCGTTTTCAACTTTCGTCAGGACATCCTGAACACTCGCAATTGTGCCATCCCACCAATCCTGGGGACGTTGTTCGGACCAACCGTGTTGGGGTACGATTTGCTCATGCTCCTTGTGGCAAATCGCAATAATCTTACCGGTCAGATCTACCAATGCTGCGCGAATGCTACCGGTGCCAACATCAATTGCAAGATACAGATCACGCATCACTCAAAGCCTTTGCTGGTATGGGCATCAAAGGCATGAGTGAAGTTTTCGGATCATCTGTTTGGCTCGGAAACTCGGCCATTATCATGGCATTCTCCCTCAAATGTGAAGTCGACCATGACTCAAGGTTTCCGACAAATCAATCTGGATCTGTAGTGCAACTACTCTCGCATGCCTGAATGGGATGCACATTGAATATTTTTGAAAATAAAAGTAGTAATACTACGGAAAATTGGAGGCGCTATGTACATTGAACCGACCACTCACACCGTCGACACCATGACGGGTAGCCTGTCCAATTCCACAGGGCGGTATCAAAAGAAAATATCTGATCTCTATGGGATATATGCGCACAAAATCATGTTCGCCCGCATGTGTGCTGATGATCCTGACAGGATTGTTTATGAGGTTTGCGAAGTGCGCCCACAAGCTAAGAGTGGAGATTTGATTTTCGGCACAACCCACATGGAACCCGGAAGAGTCGGCGATGAGTTCTTTGTCACAAGAGGACACATTCACGCGCGCGCAAATCGGCCAGAAACATATTATGGTGAAAGTGGTAATGGGCTCATGCTGCTGGAATCGCCACGCGGCGACATTCGGATTATGGAAGTCAAACCAAAGACCCTCATTTATGTTCCACCCATGTGGATTCACCGTTCAGTCAATGTCGGCAATACGCCACTGGTCATGAGCTTTTGCTACCCGGTTGATTCTGGACAGGACTACGAAATTATCGCCCAGTCCGGGGGCATGGCTGTCCGTATTGTCTCAGATGGGAGCGGATGGAAAGCGATTGACAACACGGACTATATGCCTCGCACGGAAGAACAGATCGAGACAATCCACGCGACGCAGGGCTGACAAATGACCGTCTTTAATGAGCTGCCAAACCATGATGTCGTTCCAGTCACTAGAAACCATTACCAAGGCAGCTTGTGATCTGATCGCTAAGCTTCGAGGCACGCTATGACCTACACACCGGCAAAGATCCCAACTTTCTATTTTATCGGTGTTACAACGCAGCACTCATCGATCATGAAGGTCTTTCCAAAATGGGCCGCCCATCTGGGTCTGGGTGAAGTGGAAATCAAAGGCATCGATTTCCCGCCTCATGACAAACCCCAAAACTACAGAGATGCAGTCGCGTTCATCAAATCCGATCCGCTCTCAGTGGGAGCGCTTGTTACAACGCACAAACTTGACCTTTATGCTGCCTGCCAGGACATGTTCGACAAAGTCGACGATCACGCTGATCTCATGGCAGAAACAAGTTGTCTTTCAAAAAAGGA
>CAZOCA010000608.1:0-2856 GCA_964578105.1 uncultured Pararhizobium sp. | reverse complement strand
TGGAATATGCGCACGCGATCTGGCCTCACGCCTGGCAGACTCTATACACCACCATGGTGGGCTTCTTTTTCGGGGTTTTGATCGGCCTGTCGCTTGGCGTGCTGATCGGATCATCCAAATTGGCTTACGATACGGCCTATCCTCTGCTGGTTGGCATTTCCTCAATCCCGAAGGTCGCGGTTGTGCCGATTTTCGTGCTCTGGTTCGGTGCCGGTACGGTTCCCGCCATCCTGACCGCAATGATCATTTGTATTTTCCCCATTGTGGTGAACGTGTCCACGGGCATTGCTACGGTCGAACCGGAACTTGAGGACGTCATGCGCTCGCTCAAGGCCAGCAAGGCCGAAATTCTCTGGAATGTCGGCTTGCCCCGTTCAATGCCGTATTTCTTTGCATCTCTTAAAGTGGCCATCACTCTCAGCTTCGTTGGCTCGGTGATTGCCGAAACGGTCGCGTCAAACAAGGGCGTCGGCAACATGATGATGATTGCCTCCTCCTCGTTCAACGTCCCGTTGGTTTTCGCGGGATTGATGGTTCTCGCCGCGATGGGCATTTCCCTTTACGCCATTTTTGCCGTGCTGGAACGGCGCATGGCTGGCTGGGCAATGCGCAAACATAACTAGACCCCCTCCCAACAAGAAAATGGAGACTGACATGAAACGCATACTCTCTGCATTCCTACTCAGCATCAGCTTCGCAGCACCCGCCGCAGCTGAAAACATACCTATTAAATTCACCCTCGACTGGAAGATTCAGGGTGTTCATGGCTGGTTTTATCTGGCCAAGGAAAAGGGATATTTCGCCGATGAAGGGCTTGATGTCACCATCGACCAGGGTGAAGGATCGGCAGCGACCGTGAGCCGGATCATGTCGGGGGCCTATGATGCAGGCTTTGGCGACATGAACGCAATCATCCAGAATGCATCGGGCGCATCGGCTGATGCCCCGGTCATGGTCTATCAGATTTACAATCAGCCCCCTTTTGCTGTGCTTACAAAGGCGGATGGTCCTGTCACCAGCCTCAAAGCTCTGGAAGGCCTGACGGTTGGCGCGCCTCCAGGATCTGCCTCCACAAAACTTTTCCCGGCACTGGCGAAGGCAGCCGGCCTGGACTTGAGCACGATTGAAATGCTCAGCGTTAAGTCAAGTCTGCAGGAACAGCTGCTTATTCAAGGCGATGTTGATGCAAGTCTGGTCTTCAATGTTACCAGCTATCTCAACATTCTGGGCCAGGGACTCGATCCGGACGTTGATTTCAAATGGTATCCTTATGGTGAATCCGGACTTGATATTTACTCAAACGGCGTCATGGTTTCCCGCAAGCTTTATGACGATAATCCCGATGCGGTAAAAGGCCTTGTGAGTGCCATCGCCAAGGCTATGGCAGACGTCATTGCCGATCCTCAGGAAGCCATCGATATCATCGTCGCCACAGAACCGCTCAGCAATGGTGAGCTTGAGCTGAAGCGTCTCGAATTTGCCATGCAAAACCTCATTTACTCTGACGAAAGCAAGGCCAATGGCATCGGTGCCGTCGACACGGATCGTCTTGCCCGGTCCATTGCGGTTATCGCTGAGCTTTATGATTTGCCGGATGCACCAAAACCGGCGGACGTATTCTCGGATGCGTTTCTTCCGCCAATGGAGCAGCGGATGTTTTGATGCACAGAGCGAAAGCTGTTCCTGTGACGCAAGCTGACATTCATGTGGCAGCTGCCTTGATCGGCGAGACTTATGATCTCGCCGGTCCTTGTATTATCTCCATCAGGGACGGGGTGATAAGCGGTATTGAGCAAACCACATTGATACCGGACCGCCAGATGTTGGCCATCCCCAGCCTTGTGGATGCCCACAATCATGGTCGCCCTCTTTCGACAACATCCTTTGGATGTGGTGGCAAACCCCTGGAACTGTGGTTGCCGCAATTGGCAACTATTCCATCGGTCGATCCATACACCGCAGCAGCTGCATCCTTTTCGCGGTCGCTCAAGGGCGGCGCGACAGCCATCATGGTCCATCTGACCCGTGCAATGGGACTGACGACGCTTCCGGAAGAGGCAAGGGAAATTGCGCGCGCAGCCCGTGATGTGGGCGTACATATCGGTTTCGCCATTTCCATGCGGGATCGAAATCCACTGATCTACGGTGACCATCAGCAAGTGCTGAAAACACTGTCGAGCGAGCAACGACAATTAGTGGAAGATACCTGGCTCGCCCCGCTGCCTGCAATACAGGATCAACTCGATCTGGCTGACGCGGTGGCGGACGCTGTTGCTGACGCCAGCGACTATGTGAATGTGCAATATGGCCCAACAGGCGTTCAATGGTGTTCCGATGAGCTGCTGGCTGCAATTGCAGATCGGTCCCGGCAGACGGGGCGGCATGTGCATATGCATCTTTTGGAGACACAGCCCCAACGGCAATGGGCGGATCAAACCTACCCCGATGGCATAGTCAACAAGCTGGCTGATCTGGGCCTTTTGTCGCCGCGCTTGACCTTGGCCCATTGTGTTTGGGCGCGTCCCGATGAGTTGAAACAAATCGCGCGCCACAGCGCCCGTATCGCTGTGAATGTGTCTTCAAACCTCCACCTTTATTCCGGAATTGCCGATGTCCGGGCAATGTTGGATGCCGGCATCAATGTCGGCATGGGATTGGATGGCTGCGCACTGGACGAGGATGATGATGGCTTGCGCGAATTGCGCTTGTTTCATCTCCTCAACCATTCACGAGGTTTCCAGCAAGATGGTCTGGATTGGGTTCAGGCGCTGCGCTGCGCCTGTGCCAATCGTCGCCACAGCGTTGGTCTGGCTCCGGGCTGTTACCTAGCCCCTCGCATGCCAGACGATCTTCTCT
>CAZOCA010000607.1:0-2862 GCA_964578105.1 uncultured Pararhizobium sp. | reverse complement strand
CTCTAGAGCAAAATACAGACCTGACTACCATCAACACATTTCGTGCTGAAGGTTTCGAAGGCGCTCTGGACGCAATTGTCCGACAGATTTACCGTCTATGGCACAGATTATCGAGATCCCTGACACTGCCGGATAGCGACTTGGATGGCAGTGGGCAATTCGACGCGCGGTCAAACAGGATTGGCAATGTTGCAGATCCGGTTGCTGAGCAGGATGCTGTCACCAGGGCATTTGCTGACGATACTTATGCGCTTCAATCCGTCGCTAGTGGCGATATGTTCAAAGCGATTTACGACACGGATGGCGATGGCAAAGTCAATGAAGCCATCACAGCAGATATTGCTCCATGGAGTGGCCTGACGGGTATTCCCACCAGCTTCACGCCTGCGACCCACACACATACAGCAACTGACGTTGATGATTTTAACACCGCAACTGATGCAAGAATTGCCAGTTCTGCCCAGGATATCAGCATTTGGGAAACCGGTACTGGGACCACAGAAGGTGCCGTCAGTCCGGCGAAGATTGCGGCGGCGATTGCCACCATTGCTCCTGGTGGTGGCGACATGATCAAGGCCACCTATGACAGCAACAATAATGGCAAGGTTGACGCGGCAGATGCCGCAGATGTTGCACCATGGGCAGGACTGACGGGCGTGCCCGCTACTTTTGCGCCTGGTGCGCACTCGCACATTGCATCTGAAGTTACTGATTTCAACACGTCAGCAGATGCACGGATATCCGCTGCTGTCAGCGTATCGGTTCAGGCATATGACGCGGGCACTGCCAAGACTGATGTGGCACAGACGTTTTCAGCCCTACAGGCTTGCAGTGTCGAAACATTGGTGGATGGTGCGACTATAACACCGACAGGAACGCAGAACGCTCACCAGATTACCCTTGGCGGCAACCGCACCATGGCGGCACCATCATCCATCACCGCGGGTGCAACATACGTGTTCAAGATCGTGCAGGACGGCACAGGCTCTCGAACTTTGGGGTGGGCGCCCGTGTATGAATGGCCGGGCGGTACGGCTCCAACTCTCACCACAGACGCCGACGGAATTGATATCGTCTCAGGTTTTTCATTCGATGGCGCTTCAATTCAGATGCTCACTCCAGGACAGGACTTTAGCTGATGACCACACGATACATAGACGCCCTGACTGGGCAAGATATAATCTTGAATAAGTTTGGCGGGTTTAAGCTCGCAGAGAAAACGATCGATTGTGCGCAAATTGATGACACTTCCTCGTTTCCAATAGGGGAGGGATTCATGGCTAAGACGCTGCAACTAAATGACACTTCAGTTAATCCGAAAAACTGTCCGCTGACGCGCAGGGAATTATGTCTCGGGCTGCTTTGCGTTGCCCTTACAGATTCATTTGTACTCACTGCAATCAAAGTGACCGAAGATGCAATAGAACGAGCCGCCGCATTGATCGAATGGCAAAGTATAGAAGAATACATTTTCGATCATCTATTGGTAACAAGCCCAATTGCACCCATTGGGCTCGGTTCTGATACATTGGCGGCCGCATGGCTGGCCAGAGGGTATGCTTGATGTTCGCGCTTCATGGAGTGCTGGCTTCTTCTGGCGGCGATGACGCAGGTGGAATATTACTCGTTGGAATCAGTTCAGGCGGAGGCACGACTAACCTGCCAGCAGGGCTTCAAGAAAATGATCACGTGGTGGTGCAAATAGCTTCAGATGATTACGATATCAATTCAGTACCTGGATGGACTACTATTCAAACCCGCCTTTCGTCTGCACGTGGTGTTTTAGTTACCAAACGAATGGGGTCCACTCCAGATACTAGTATTGTTGTAGATGCTCGCTGCGCTGTTGTCAGCATGGCATTCCGTGGTGTTGATATCACCACAGCAGAAGATGTTACACACCAATCTTTGTCGGGTTTTGGGACCCCAAACCCTCCGGCAATCACACCGATTACCGATGGCTGTGCAATCGTAATCAGCGCATCGCTTGATGATAACGAGGCAGCAGGATCAATGCTTGCGCCAGCCGGTTTTGGAGACCTTGTCGTAAGTGATGAGGGCTCTCAAAATGCTACAGCCATGATGGCTTGGCAAAGTCAGACCAAAGCATCCACTATTAATCCTGCGGCTTTTATTGGCAGCTCAGATGATAATTGGACCACAACTCAGGCGCTAAGGCCGCAACAATAAATGCCAGCCCTTCAATTCACCCTGTGGCTAGACATAGGGTTTGGCTTCAGTATCCAACATTGTTACGCTCAACATAATCTGGGCCGCTCCGATTAGCGTCATTTTTTAACGTGTTCGAACTATTTTCTTGGTGGGCTTTTTTAACGTTGGTAACCCTTTCAACGATTGGGATCGCGAATCGGGCTATGAACCGAAAGAAGAAACGAAATGAACCTGACAAACGACCAGATCCTAAAGGTTGTCGGTAAGTCCGCCAGCCAGAGGATTATTAACGGCCTGATATCCAGCATGTGGGAACACGCGGCTGAGTTTGAACTAGATCGTCCGGAACGGGCTGTGCATTTTCTTGCTCAGATCGCCCATGAAAGTGCACACTTCCGAACAACAACCGAATATGCATCGGGTGCGGGATATGAGGGACGAAGGGACCTTGGTAACATCTTCAAGGGCGATGGCCAAAAATTTCGGGGGCGGGGCCTCATACAATTGACAGGGCGGTCTAACACCAAGGCCTTCAGCCGGTGGATGCGCAGGCGTGATTCTGGCTGCCCTGATTTCGAGGCCAATCCTGAGTTTATTGCTGACTTCCCGTGGGCGTTTTTCGCATCGGTTTACTATTGGTCCTCCCGCGATTTGAACAAATATGCAGATACGAACAACATTAAACAGATC
>CAZOCA010000606.1:0-2872 GCA_964578105.1 uncultured Pararhizobium sp. | reverse complement strand
CCACAGGATGCGATTATCTCAGATGCGCTCAACCACGCCTCCATCATTGATGGTATACGCTTGTGCAAAGCGAAGCGGTATCGCTATGCAAATAATGACATGACGGCCTTGGAAGACCAATTGAAGGCGGCGAGGTCTGATGGTGCACGTCATATCATGATTGCGACAGATGGCGTGTTTTCCATGGACGGTTATCTGGCGGACTTGAAGGGTATCACAGAATTGGCAGCGCGGTTTGACGTGCAGGTGATGGTTGATGATTGTCACGCAACCGGCTTTATGGGGCCGCAGGGCCGTGGCACGCCGCACCTTGCCGGTGTTGCCGACCAGGTGGATATTCTGACCGGAACCTTCGGCAAAGCGCTGGGTGGCGCGTTGGGCGGTTATGTGGCCGGTGCACAGGAAGTTGTGGATTTACTGCGGCAGCGCGCCCGCCCCTATCTGTTTTCAAATGCATTGCCGCCAATGGTGGTCGGGGCCGCAATCAAGGCTATTGAAATCGCCGAAGCGGGTGATGAATTGCGTGCACGCCTGTTCAGCAATACTGCCTATTGGCGCGCGGGTCTTGAACGTGCCGGGTTCAAGGTGTTGCCTGGCCAACACCCCATTATTCCCGTCATGCTGGGCGATGCACATCTGGCACAGCAAATGGCTGCTGGGTTGAATGCCAAGGGCATTTATGTGTCCGGGTTTTTCTTCCCGGTTGTGCCGAAGGGCCAGGCCCGCATTCGCACACAGATGAATGCAGCCCTGACCAAAGCCGATCTTGATGAGGCTCTTGAGGCTTTCACCAGTGTTGGCCGGTCAATTGGCGTGATTTGAAGGTGATGTGATGAACCTGCCAAACAATAAGATGCGTGCGCTGGTCAAGGCGGAACCTGCACCTGGTCTGACCCTGCAGGATATGCCAATCCCGGATTTCGGCATGGATGATGTCTTGGTAAAAATCCACAGAACCGGCATTTGCGGCACTGATATGCATATCTGGAACTGGGATGCCTGGGCGTCAAAAACAGTTCCAGTACCGCTGATCGTCGGACACGAATACTCCGGAGAAATCGTGGCAGTTGGGTCTCATGTTCGCGATCTTGAGATTGGCCAAAGGGTAACGGGTGAAGGCCATGTCATCGGCCATCGAAGCCGGGCGGTGCGCGCTGGAAAATACCATCTGGACCCGGATACAAAGGGTATTGGTGTCAACATTCCTGGTGCATTTGCCGAATATCTGCGCCTTCCCGCCTTCAACGTTATCAAGTTACCCGACGATATTGATGATGAGACTGCCGCCATTCTGGACCCGTTCGGCAATGCGGTCCATACGGCGCTTTCATTTGATCTGGTGGGCGAGGATGTGCTGATCACCGGTGCCGGGCCAATTGGCATTATGGCGGCCATGATTGCGCGCCATGTGGGCGCCAGGCAGGTTGTGGTGACGGATATCAATCCGGAGCGTCTGGCCCTTGCTGGCCGGTGCGCAGATATTGTGCCTGTCAACGTGGCGGAAGAAACGCTTGAAGACGCACGGGCTCGCCTCAACATTGGGGAAGGCTTTGACGTCGGGCTGGAAATGAGTGGCGCGCCTGCCGCGTTTGATCAGATGGTCACCCATATGATCATGGGAGGCCGCATTGCGATGCTGGGTATTCCGCCCAGACCAACCATGGTTGACTGGACCAAAATCGTATTCAAGGCTCTGACCATCAAAGGGATTTACGGTCGTGAGATGTTTGAAACCTGGTACAAGGCCATTGCGCTGATCCAGGGCGGCCTGCCGGTGAAACGCATCATCACCCATCGTTTTGACATTGGCGACTATGAACAAGGCTTTGCTGTCATGAATGAGGGTGCTTGCGGGAAAATTGTTCTAAACTGGACCTAGAAACCTGAAGGCCCTGATAAAAAACTCGAAACAAAAAAACAGCACAAAAAACCCGGCACTGGGCCGGGCTTTTCTCAAATCATCGAAGTTTGCCGGATTAGCTGCGCTTCAGCCAAGTCCAGATGGCTGGGATAAGTGCCGATGCAAGCGCGATCTTGATCAAATCACCAACCACAAACGGGTAAAGACCCCATGCCAGAACCGGTTTGTCCCAACCGACAAGATTGCCGAGCCACAACAGGCCAAGGCCAAAAATGATCACGTCAGCAAACAGCATCAAACCGAAGAGTTTGACAATCGAACGATCCCAGCCGCGCTCTGCAAAATAGCCGATCACGCCCATGGCAATGATGAAGCCGACCAGATAGCCGCCTGTGCCGCCCATCATATAGGCCAGACCGTTTGATTCAGCTGTCGAGCTGGTGAACACATCCATGCCCAATGCACCAATGGCAAGATATAGCAGGACAGTTGCCAGTCCAAGACGCATGCCATAGGCCGCACCAAGGCCCATGATGGCGATAGTCTGGAGAGTCATTGGAACCGGCGTGAAGGGCAGCGGCACACGAATTTTTGCCGAAATTGCCAGCAATGCTGCGCCGATAATTGCCAGCGCGATAAAACGCAAAGCGGCTTGTGTGCTGCTCTCCGTCTGCGTTGGCCAAAGGGCGATTGCGAGTGGATTGGGAGAGGTCAGACTTTGAGCACTCATGGGCTACATCCTTATGAGATATTCTTACTTGCGAGAAATTCCTGAAACACGAAGATGACAGGTTGAATTCCACCTGCCGTGTTTCGTTTTCTGCTTTTAGCCGTTTGCTTGTTTTGAAACAAGTTCCCAGATAAACCGCCCTCAAGAAAACTTATCATTTTGGGTGCCGCGAACAGATTGCGCGCCCACAGGAGCGTCCTGATGGCCCTTTCCTTCAATACGAACTTCGATCCGAAACATGGTGTTGCTGTGGATATCTCCTCCGGCGTTAAACGCATGAC
>CAZOCA010000605.1:0-2877 GCA_964578105.1 uncultured Pararhizobium sp. | reverse complement strand
CATCAGCAAAAAGGCTGGATTGCGCCTTGCAGAGCCAGCTGAACGACAACATCACCCCGATTTTAACAAGATGAATATGCGCGGCTGGAAGGCGGTCGAGAAAGAAGCGCTTCTGCCGTCCGCAGCCTGGCAGAAAGAGCGTCAATGGGCGCTTCGCATGGGGTTGACCGGTTCTGACAGTTTGGAAGACAAGTCGATACCGACATTTGCCAGAGGCGAACTTCCGCACTTTGCCGGCATCAACACGTTTCTAAAAGCGCCCTATATAGAAGATGCCACGCAAGTTGGTGCATACGACGCCGCAATTATCGGTGTTCCGTTTGATGGCGGTACGACCTATCGACCCGGCACGCGCTTTGGCCCGCAGGGTGTACGCAAAATCTCGGCGCTCTACACACCTTACAATTATGAGATGGGCATTGACCTGCGCGAGCAGATGACACTCTGCGACGTAGGCGACGTATTTACAATTCCGGCAAATATCGAAAAGACATTTGATCAGGTGACACGGGCAGTTAGCCATGTGGCGTCTTCGGGCGCGTTACCAATTATCATAGGCGGCGACCATTCGATCGGCTTTCCATGTGTCCGCGGCATCGCAAATTGCACGTCAAAACGCATCGGTATTGTTCACTTTGATCGCCACATTGATATTCAGGAAAAGGATCTGGATGAGCGCATGCACACGACACCGTGGTTCCATGCGACTGACCTGGCGAACGTTCCTGCCGTTAATCTGGTGCAAGTTGGTATAGGTGGATGGCAGGTGCCACGCGAAGGCGTTGAAGTAGCGCGTGAGCGCAACACAAACATCTTCACCATGCGGGATATTGAGGAAATGGGGCTTGCCGAAACGGCCGCTCGGGCTCTGGAGCTTGCGTGGAAAGATGCAGACGCTGTTTATATCTCCTTTGACATTGACAGTGTGGATTGCGGCTTTGTGCCGGGCACCGGCTGGCCGGAACCAGGTGGTTTTCTTCCACGTGAGGCCCTCGAGCTCGTTTCACTTGTAGCAAAAGAAGGCATCTGCGGATTAGAAGTTGTTGAGGTCTCGCCTCCCTACGACCAATCGGAGATCACTGCACTGCTTGCGACACGCGTTATTGTCGATGTGTTGGGCACGCTTGTCTCACACGGCAAAATGGGCTCGCACAAACACATCATCGATAAACCGGTAAGCATTCCGGCAGGGCCTGAAGTTGATGGCGGTGGATGGGGTACAAACAATGCATAAGGACCATACCCACCACAGCCATGACCACGATCATCACCATGGTGGCGTTGGTCATAACCATCCTTCACACGATCACTTACATTCGCATACCCATGGCGACAGCGCGCACGAAAAAGCTGAAGAGATCAAAGTCCTTACGTCGGCATTTGTTGATGGTTTCCGCTTGTCAGACGACAAGACAAGCTATCTTAGGCTTGCCAACATCCCGTTTCATCGCACCGGAAGCGATGGCCTGAAAATGCATCTAATCGACGTGCAAATCATTTCGAATTGGCAGATTGGCACAGCTTCGCCTGCGTTTGCTTCTCGAGAACTCTCATACATGCCCTATCCAGGCAAGATGGTGACAGAGCGAGAAACAATGCAATTCACCTATGTGTCGCTCACCCAGCGGGCCGACATAGATCTGGTGAACCTGCTCTCCGACATTCAAAAAATTTAGGAACCTAAGACATGAAGAAATTCGCAAAATCGGCCTATCCAGCAATTGTCACATTGAGCGGTGCAGCTTTGCCAACGTTGGCCAATGCGCATCCGGGCGAACATAGTGGCAACCTAATACAATCAGCGTCCCACGTAGTTGCATCGTCATGGCATTGGCTCGCACTACTAGCGGTGGCAGTTTGTGGCGTGAGCGTGATATTAACTTCAATCTGGAGCTATCGATCGAGGAAAGTGTGAGATTACCGTCCGAGCACTTGTGAAAATGATATATCGGCCTCATCGGCCTGAACAAGACTGAACACGTGACTCCCCCAATTTCAACTTTTGTTTGTTTTCAAATTTTGTGCATTGCACAATTTTCCAAATTACGCACAATGAAGGAATGACTGAACGCCTCCCATCCGTTCTTATCATCGACGAAAACGCAGCGCGCGCATCAATAATTGAGCTCGGCCTGCGTGATGCTGGGCACAGTAAAGTTACCACCATCGATTCCGTTGAAGGCATTGCCGCAAAAATTGCTGAGCTTTCACCCGACGTAATCGTGATCGATTTAGAGAATCCCAACCGAGATATGCTGGAAAACATCTTTCAGCTCACCCGTGCCATAAAACGGCCCATCGCCATGTTTGTCGACCGTTCCGACAACCAGACAATGCAATCTGCAATCGATGCTGGTGTGTCGGCCTATGTGGTTGATGGGCTGCGCCAGGAACGCGTGAAAAACATTCTCGACATGGCCATCAGCCGGTTCAATGCCTACTCCCGGCTTGAGCGAGAGCTGGAAGAAGCAAGAGGCGCACTGGAGGGGCGAAAAATTGTCGATCAGGCAAAAGCCCTGATCATGCGATCACGCGGTCTCGACGAGAATTCCGCCTACAAACTCCTGCGATCAACTGCCATGAATCAAAACCGAAAAATCATAGACGTTGCAGAAAGCCTCGTCCTTTCTGCGGATATATTGGGGGGCAAAAAAGATGATTGAACTGAGCGCCGGCTTCATGCCGCTAACCGACAGCGCAATTCTGATCGCCGCCAAAGAACGCGGGTTTTTGGAATCAGAAAATATCGCCCTGAAATTGGTACGCGAAAGCTCTTGGGCCAATATGCGCGACCGACTTGCGATCGGACAGTTCGATGTTGCACATGCGCTGGCACCTATGCCCCTTGCCGCAAATCTCGGGCTAACACCCTTTGAC
>CAZOCA010000604.1:0-2888 GCA_964578105.1 uncultured Pararhizobium sp. | reverse complement strand
GCGCCGCCACCGGGATCATATTTCTCATTCCAGGTACGCACTTTATGAATGGGGCCAACACTCTCCGCAGTACATGAAATATCAACCGTTGGATTGAGCCCAATACACAGAATACCGCTCATAAATCAGCCGCCATTTCTACTTTAAGCGCCAGAGAGTGTGATGTCATTTGTTACTGATTTGCATCCGTACACGCTTTCCGCCGCAACACGTGCAGCGTCCTGTTGGAGCGCCGTTTCGACTGTTCCACAGATGGTTACATGGCTATCTTCAATCATTACCCGCAAATCAAATTCCTCAAGCCCGGCATCTGTAGCAAGTCGCGCCATGATGGCGATTCGTAACGCATTATCTCCCAGAATTATATGCTCAGGTGGCGCCGATACAATTGCCCGGAGCAAGTCGGCACGACTTACGATACCAATCATGGTGCTACCGCGGACAACAGGCACACGTTTGCAATGATGGCGTTCCATCAGCTCGGCAATGCAAGCAATTGAACAGTCTGCCGTTACACTGATGATATCGCGAGACATGACGTCACTGACCCGCCAACTGCGGCTTCGAATGTAGTCGGAAGCCCTGTCGCTACTCCCGGCTTCTGTAGCGGAACTGCTGCGATCAGCCCCGCCACCAAGTTCGGTGCGACGCATCAGGTCACCTTCAGTCAACACACCAATCAATTTGCCAGTATCGCCAATGACCGGCACTCCGCTCACCTTGTTGCCGAGCATGATTTGCGCGGCATGCAAGATGCTGTGACCGGGTCCAACCGTCACAATATCCGTGGACATAATATCCTTTGCTAACATGCTGCCGTTTTCTCCTATCACCATCTGTCTGTTCATTCGGCTTCCGCGCCGACCATCGTCAGCTGAAAACGACTGTCGACGGTCAGGGAAATAGAGGTAATGCAACAGGATGCAGGCAGCGTTTGGTTGACGCTCATCAATAAAGGTCGATTTAGTTCAATCCGTCAGCGTTCCCATCAAGGCGGCACATCGGCGCACCTAAAACCGCGGCGGCTGTGGCGGCCCGCACGCACCTTTGCTCTGATCTAGAGTCTGAAACGATTGGGTTTCACGCTGTATCCTTGATCTCATTCTGGCGAGAATGACCTATCTGGAACAGATAAGCTTCAAGGTTTTCCTTGGGCAGCGGATGGGAAAGATAGAAACCTTGTGCAAACTGGCACTGGTTGCGAATGAGCAGTTCCATCTGCTCATTGTTTTCAACACCTTCTGCAACAACATCAATATCAAGCGACTTGGCAAAAGCGAGTATCGAAAGAACAAGTTTTTTCTTTTTTTCATGCAATTCTGCGTTTTTGATGAAAGACCGGTCAATCTTGATTCGATCCAGTGGCAGTTCGGCAAGCGAAGCCAGATTGGAGTAGCCAGTCCCAAAATCATCAATGGCAAGTTTGACGCCAAGATCGACAAGCTCAGAGAAAACCTTATCGGAAATAACCCGGTTTCCGATGAATACACTTTCGGTAATTTCAATCTCAAGACAGTCCGGCGACAAGCCAGATTGATCAAGAACGGTCTTCACGTAAGAGGGCAGCCCAGCATCCTGAAAGCTCTTACCAGATAGGTTTACGGCAAACCTCAAATCAGGCTGTATCGACAGCAAATCGATGGCATCAGAACATGCTTTTCGCAAAACATATCGGTCAAGCTCAAGTATCATATCACTGCGTTCAGCAAGCGGTATGAACTCAGATGGCGCAATGATGTTGCCATTTACGGGATCACGCCACCTAACCAGAGCCTCCAGACCTGTGATCTGACCAGTCGCGAGCCTGAATTGGGGTTGCCAAACAATAAAGAGCTCATTGTTTTTCATCGCAGGTTGCAAACGACTTTCCAGCTTGGAGCGCGTATTGACCTGACTTAGAATCTCGCGTGAGAAGCCGACAACCCTGCCGCGCCCTTCTGCTTTGGCTGCATAGACGGCATGATCAGCATTCTTGAGCAATGCTTCAAGATCCTGACCATCTTCTGGAAAACTGGCTGTACCAATGCTTGCGCCAATTCTAAGCCGGTGTGTCTCGACTTCGACATATTGATTAAGAGCATCAGACAAGTTTGCAAACAGGGCGTGTGCATCATCCTTTTTTTCGCATGAGACGAAGATCACAAACTCATCACCTCCAATACGGCAGGCCCTGACATTAGGCCTATCAGCGAACCTTAGAAGTGTGTCGCCAACAGCTTCCAGAACCTGATCTCCGATGTGATGACCATAGCTATCATTGATGCTCTTGAAGTGATCCAGATCAATCAGTGCAACGCTGACGTAATGATTATTTCTTTGAGCTTCCTTAAGATAAAATTGCCCGTTCAGCGACATCCAGTTTCTGTTGTGAACGCCCGTCGTCTGATCATGTGACGCAAGATATCTCACGGCGGCCAGCACTTCGTGGCGATTGACCAAAAGAAGCGCCGAACCGATTGAAACCACCGACAGAGCCAGCAACGAGGCTATGATTTCCCACCACAATTCACCCAAAATGGATTGCAAATGGGCCAATGCTGCATTTGTGTTAGCTCCGAACGAGTAATAATACTCGTTCATTTGTTTCTCGATTTCGCTGATCTCGTTCTCAATGCGCAAAAGCGTTGGCGGATCAAATGGCAGTCCCTTGGCAAGGACCGCATCTATGGCTTCGATCTGCCGGGCTGCCCGGTCAATTAACGCTCCAAATGCCGGGAAACTTTTAATTGTCTCCTGGCGATCCACATGGACAAACCGGATATAGGCCATATCATTGGCTTCAGAGAGCCGTTCAAAGCTCTCCTGTATCGTGGGCGCAAGACTCGCTCCGCCAGCGGCATCGCCAAGAGCTGTGGTATCCCGCATCATGACATGAAGAGGGCGAATGG
>CAZOCA010000603.1:0-2893 GCA_964578105.1 uncultured Pararhizobium sp. | reverse complement strand
CACCAGAATTGGGTTGCATCGACATGGCATCATATCCCGTAATGACGCACAGTTTTTCTGAAAGGTCCGAAAGCATTTCAGCATAACCTTTTACCTGCTCACTGGGCGCATAGGGATGAAGGTTAGAGAACTCGGGCCATGTGATGGGCATCATTTCAGCTGCAGAATTGAGCTTCATGGTACAGGAACCCAAGGGGATCATCGCGCGATCAAGTGCTAAATCGCGATCTGCCAATCTACGCATATAGCGCATCATTTCCGTCTCAGCTCGGTTCATGCGAAACACCGCATGAGTGAGATATTCTGAGGTTCTAACCAGATGGTCGGGCAAGGCATATTCAGGCTCGGAATCTAGATCACCCGCTACACCAAACGCCTCGAGTAGTCGCAAAATAGTCTCTTCGCGCGTTGTCTCATCTATGGAAATACCGAGTTTGGTGTCACCAATTTTGCGTAGATTAATGCGGCCCGCCCTGGCTGAATCATATATCACGCCTTGGAACGCGCCGACATCCACACAAATGGTATCGAAGAAGTGGTCGTGATCAATCGCAAAGCCGCCAGCGACGAGCGCTTTGGCAATTTTGGTGGCATTCAAATGAATCCGTTGTGCAATTGCCTTGATCCCATCGGCGCCATGAAAGACCGCGTAAAAGCCAGCTATAACAGCAAGCAGAGCCTGCGCCGTACAAACATTGGACGTCGCCTTTTCGCGGCGGATATGCTGCTCTCTGGTTTGAAGCGAAAGGCGATACGCTTTGGTTCCATGGGCATCTACAGAGACGCCAACAAGTCGCCCTGGCAGCGAACGCTTATAAGCATCGCGACATGAAATATAGGCCGCATGAGGCCCCCCAAAACCCAGAGGCACGCCGAAGCGTTGGGTGGAGCCAACTGCAATATCAGCATCCATAGCGCCGGGCTCTTTTAAAAGCGCCAATGCCATCACATCGGCAATCATGATGCCGATTGCTTTTTCCGCATGAAGCGCTTCCATTTCCAAAGTAAAGTCGCGTAGTCCACCATTGGTGCCGGGATACTGAAAAATGGCGCCAAAGACTTCTTTTGGATCAAGTGCTTCCACCGGACCCACGACAATTTCGATGCCAAGCGGTTCGGCACGGGTTTTCATCACCGCAATATTTTGCGGGTGACATCCCTCATCGACAAAAAATTTTGTTGCTTTTGACTTGGCAACGCGCTGCGCCATCGTCATGGCTTCGGCAGCCGCAGTACCCTCGTCCAGCAGCGAAGCATTGGCGATATCTAAGCCCGTAAGATCGCATACCATCGTCTGATAGTTGATAAGCGCCTCCAAGCGTCCCTGACTGATTTCCGGCTGGTAGGGCGTGTAGGCAGTGTACCAAGCCGGGTTCTCCAAAATGTTACGCTGGATTGCTGGTGGTGTAACCGTGCCATAATAGCCCTGTCCGATCATCGAAGACACAACGACGTTCTTCTTCGCCACCTGCCGCATGCGCCAAAGAAGTTCGCGCTCAGACATCGCCGGGCCAAAATCCAATGGCTCTTTTTGTCGAATATTTTCTGGCACAGTCTCGTCGATCAATTGATCGATACTTTCAACGCCAATAATTTTCAACATGTCGTCGATTTCGGCAGGCGACGGGCCAATATGGCGTCGATTGGCAAAGTCATATGGTTCGTAATCTGTCGGAACAAATGCCATCAAAAAAAACTCCGTTAGGCAATCAATGCGTTGTAGCCGGCTTCATCCATCAGGCCATCCAATTCAGACGTATCCTTCAGCTTCATCTTAAAAATCCAGCCGGCGCCCAACGGGTCGCTATTGACCAGATCAGGCGTGTCGCCCAATTCGGCATTGACTTCGACAATGCTGCCATCGAGAGGTGCAAGAATATCCGAGGCGACTTTGACACTTTCAATGACCACAATTTCGTCGCCCTTGGTTACGTCCGTGTCCGCATCAGGAAGTTCAACAAATACAACATCGCCCATTTGATCGGCGGCATATTGCGTTACGCCCACAACAACAAGATCTCCATCAGCGCGAAGCCATTCATGTTCCTCGGTATATTTCATTTCGGTCTTCTCCAGATTGATTAGCGTTTGAAATTTGCAGGGGTAAATGGCATCGGACTGATACGCGCAGGCATACGCTTACCGCGCACGTCACCAAATATAACTGCGTCGGATTCAGTATGTTCTGATGAAACATAAGCCATTGACATGGGGCGTTCGATAGTTGGACCGAACGCACCTGAAGTCACTTCACCAATGGGCTCTAGATCAGTTTCACTTGCATAAAGCTGAGTACCGGCACGCATTGGCGCGCGACCTTCCGGCAATAAACCAATACGCTCGCGGCTGGTCCCTTCTTGCAGTTCGCCAAGAATGCGATCAGCGCCCGGGAAGCCGCCAGCTCTGTCGCCACCGGTACGCCGGACTTTTTGAATGGCCCAGCGCAAACCTGCTTCAACCGGAGACGTCGTCTCATCAATATCATTGCCATAAAGGCAAAGTCCCGCCTCCAGGCGTAAACTATCGCGTGCGCCCAATCCAATTGGCAGAACATTATCATCTGCGAGGAGCGCTTCGGCCAAATTGACCGCATGTTGATCATCAACTGAAATCTCGTAACCATCTTCGCCGGTATAGCCCGAGCGAGAAATCCAAAGTTCCCCATACGCAGTATCTAAAATGCGCACGTCCAGAAAGCGCATGTCTGCGACTTCTGATACTAAGCTTTTGAGAACAGCTTCGGATGCGGGTCCTTGCAAGGCCAGCAAAGAGCGATTTTCCACTGTCTCAATATCGCAGTTCAATTTTGCCTTCATATGAGCAATGTCAGCATCTTTGCAGGCGGCGTTGACGACCACAAATAGATGGTCTCCGCGATTGGCAATCATAAGAT
>CAZOCA010000602.1:0-2896 GCA_964578105.1 uncultured Pararhizobium sp. | reverse complement strand
GATCATGTCTTCCGGAGCTTCCTGGCCCGGTTCCATCCACAAATTCGTCGCTGATGGCCGAGTCCCGCTGCCGGCAAAGGACGCACGTCCGTTGGACGACAGATCCAGTTCCCGCGCGCTATAGCCATCCAGAAGCCAGGTTTTCAATATGCCTTCTTCCACCAGATCCAACTGACCGTGCGACAGGCCGTCAGCGTCAAAGGGCCTTGATCCTGCCCGTCTGGAAAGAAGAGGATTGTCGCGGATGGTCACTTCAGACCGAAATATCTGCTCACCAAGCCTGTCTTTCAGAAAGCTGGAGCCACGTGCAATCCCAGCGCCGTTGATGGCACCGGAGAAATGTCCCAGAAAGCTTGCAGAAACGCGCCTGTCAAATAGAACCGGAACCGTCTGGGTATCAACTTTCCTGGGATTCAGCCGTTCCAGCGTGTGCTTCGCTGCGGTCTGACCGATATCTTCCAGCGTGCGCATATCCGCCAAATGGGTGCGGCTGTCATAGTCATAATCGCGCTCCATAGCTGTGCCTGTTCCGGCTACAACGGACACTGAGCGTGAATGCCGTGTTCCCAGATAGGCTCCAGAAAAACCATTGGAGGTTGCCAGCACCATGCCACCAACGCCGCAGGCTGCTGATGCGCCAATGGAATTGGCAATGCCATCCACATCAAGGGCAATCTGCTCCAATGCAAGAGCCGCTTCGGCCAGTTCGTCGGCTGATACGGTCTCATGATCGTACATATCCAGATCCTGCCAGGAACTGGCGATTTGATCTGCATCCATCAATTGCGCATGGGGGTCTTCCGGCGCCGAACCAGCCATCGCAAGCGCGCGCTCAATCAGGGCATCACCTTCTTGCCGAATAAGACCGGCTTTCGCCGCAACAGAGGCAACACGTTTGCCACGAAAAACCCGCAGAGAGAGACCGTCATTTTCTGACTGATCCGTGTTTTCCACTTTACCGAGACGTGCAGAAACGCTTAGCGATCCGGATTTGGAAATTACAATATCTGCAGCATCCGCACCTGCTGCCAATGCTTTTGTGATGAGCATATTTGCATCATCGGTCAGTTGCTGAAGATCCGGTCCGGCCGTTTCGGTTTGGCTCTTGTGCAAAAAGCAGTTCTCTGGCTGTGTTGGCTAAGAGGGCGTGTGCCCCAGCTTGTCATCAGGGACTCATTAGCTTGTGTTTAGGGGCTCAGTTCAGCGTCTGCAAGACCGCGTCCTTGTGCTGCCCAGTATTTAGGACATGGAACTAAAACGCATACATTTTTACAGACTCCATACACCATCAAGTAACCTACTGTAAAACAACAGTTTTTTAACCAGAAAACTTAGGAACACCTGAACGGATTTAGAGCAATTCTCCCCTCACAAAAATCATCACAAACTCATTTGAGGGTTAACTGTGAACGTAAGAAATTTCATTGGCATCGTTGCAGCGGACACGGCTTACGCAAATGACAACATTTGTGAAGGTCATCAAGAGCCGGATTGCGCCAAACAAAAGCCGCTCTACACCTTACATAACCGGATTGATCCAACGAATATTCCCTATAGCGGCCCTACTGATGCGCTGGGCCTGGTTCATCTGGATGCAGAGCGGGTTATTATCCGTCACCGCCTGAGTTGCGGCCTGGAACTTAACGTAAAAGCCAACATCAAGAATTATGAAATGGTGGCTGTCCGAATTCTATCCTCCTATGAGGGCGACCACCGCATATTTGCGCGGCTGGAACTGGTTCATAATGATGCAGATTTGAACATTGTGCTGGCAGAAGCTGAGTGTCCGGAACACCTTGCGGTCGACTGGGCAGCATGGAGCCAGATGCTGAACCTGCCTTTGAGGTTGATTGACCTTGAAGGAAACCTTGTCGTTCCTCCAGGCGCCTTGGATGTTTCAAAATCCGACCCCTTGCCGCGCCGCTTCGGAAATCCGCTATCAAAACGCCGCACGCGTTTTCAGGCCAAGCGTCAGACCGGCATACAGGGATCTAATGTCGTGATGTTCTCACCGGCTTCGGAAATCATCGCCAGGCATTAAAAGCTAGCCTGCGGCAGATCCGGTATACTGTAAAAAAAGCATTTGAGTATCCGCAAGCTCGCGCTGGTTAATAGTTTCAAATTCCGCCGGGGTGGCTATCGTATTGCCCCGGCGCTCTTCAAGAACCACAATTGCATCGGCGCGGAGCCAGCCCCCTCGTGCCAATGCTTGCAGGGCAGCTTCTCCCAATCCCTTGTCATAGGGCGGGTCCAGCAGGGCCAGATCAAATGTACCAAGCCCCTCAGATGCCCCAAGACTGGTCGCATCGCGTCGGTATATCTTGGTGTGGCCCATTTGCCCAAACGTCTCGACATTGGTGCGGATCAGCGCCCGTGCTTCTGCCGCATCTTCAACGAACAGGCAGAACGCAGCGCCGCGTGACAGGGCTTCAAGACCAAGCGCGCCGGTTCCGGCAAACAGATCCAGAATACGAGCCCCATCAAACGACACATTGCAGCCATGCTGGAGGATGTTGAACATGGTCTCCCGCGCCCGATCACTGGTTGGGCGAATGGCATCGGATTTTGGCTCAGTCAGACGCCGTCCCTTGAACTTACCGGCGACGATCCGCACGAGGCCCCCCTGCAGGTTTGCCACCAGGACGCTTGTTTTGCGAAGGCCTCTCTTGCGATGGCCGGTTTTGCGAAGGTTGGGCCGATCCGGACTTTTTTCCAGCAGATCTGGGCGGCTTCGAGGTGCTCATATGCTCCAGCGCCTCGGCTTTCCGGTCGCGCTTCTTAGGTTTTCTTTTCTGCTCGGTCCGGACATTGGCACCCGGTTTCTGATCAGGTTTTGCCGCGTTTGGTCTTGTGCGTTTCGGAGCAGAACTTACGTCTTCTTCCACATTGTCAGGCC
>CAZOCA010000601.1:0-2898 GCA_964578105.1 uncultured Pararhizobium sp. | reverse complement strand
GATCAAGGCCACGGCCATTGACAGACCGCAATTCCCAATACCAGCTTCGATCTTCAAAAGTTCCTTCAGACCGGCCATAACCAGTCATGCTGCTTATCGCCATTAAGAAAGCCCCACTTCACCGCGACCGAAAAACACCGTCGCTATCACCACCGGAAACTAATTTTCTACGCTGTCCTCGTCTGTCGCCTCAGCCTGAGCGGCTCTATCGCGCTCAACCTGTCGCCACTTACGCACATTCGCCTGATGTTCTGCAAAGGTCTTTGCAAAAGCGTGCCCACCGGACCCATCAGCAACAAAGAACAGATCATCCGTGCGCGCAGGGTTGATAACAGCCTCAAGTGCTGCACGTCCCGGATTGGCAATAGGCCCGGGCGGCAGCCCATCAATAACGTAGGTATTATATGGATTTTCAGCGCGCAGATCAGCGCGGGAAATAGGTCGCCCAAGGGAGCCCTCCCCACCAACAATGCCATAGATAACAGTTGGATCGGTCTGCAAGCGCATGCCCTGCTTCAGCCTGTTGATAAACACCGATGCAACCCGTGGACGTTCATCTGCAAGCGCCGTTTCCTTTTCAACAATGCTCGCCAAAATCACCATTTCTTCCGGCGTTGAAATAGGTAAATCGGGCGAACGTCGTGACCAGACATCAGAAACAGCACGGTCCCGAGCAGTCCGCATCCGCTCCAGTATCTGGGCGCGGTTATCGCCACGGGTGAATTTATATGTCTCTGGCAAAAGCGTGCCCTCAGCCGGGACATCAACAATTTCCCCTGTGAGAACAGAATCTCCGTTCAGGATATCGACAATCTGTTTGGAAGTCCGCCCTTCAGGGACGGTAACCGAATGAAGAATCGATTTGCCCTCAACAAGCCGCGCAACCACGTCTGACATGGAGACACCGTCTTCAAACAAATACTCGCCGGCTTTTAAACGGCCGCGTGCTTCTGTTACACGCACACTTGCAAGGAACAGGATCTTGTTGTTGATGACATTCGTTTCATCCAGCAGATTGGCAATGGTCTGTGTGTTCATCCCGCGCTCAATAAGCACGGTCTTATCGACCGTAAGAGGACCATCTGCTTCGTAAACCGACTTTCCGTAATACAACAACGCACCTAGTCCAACCACAAGGAATACGGCTGACATCAGCAAGAAGTTTAGAAGAAAGACAATGGGATGCCGTCCGCGCTTGTGACCTGATGGCGGTGGTGGAGCAATCTCGGACTGCAAGGATTGCCGCGCACTGCGTGGTGTATAGCGGCGATCATCGCTGTCAAAATCAAGCCGGTCGTGCCCTGAATCCCTGGAACCACGCCTGGATCGTGTCATCAATTGGTCTCCAAATTGGGGTTGAGTTCAACCGGCTAAAACCGGTCAGTCAACATCCCGAAAAATAAGCGATGCATTGGTGCCGCCGAATCCGAAAGAGTTTGATAGTGCAATAGAAATCGGCTTTCTCTTAGCCGTTTTTGGCACCAGGTCAATTTTTGTTTCGACCGACGGATTATCAAGATTCAATGTCGGCGGAACGATATCATCTCGAATGGCCAAAAGCGAGAAAATGGCCTCAATCGCGCCTGCTGCTCCCAGCAGATGACCGGTTGCCGATTTGGTTGCAGACATTGTCAAGTTCTCTGCGTTGTCCTCAACCAGACGTTCGACTGCGCGCAACTCAATCTCGTCACCAAGCGGCGTTGATGTGCCATGCGCATTCACATAATCAAGATCAGATGCTGTCAGATTGGCGCGTTTCAGCGCAGCCTTCATACAGCGATAAGCACCATCCCCATCATCGGCAGGAGCCGTAATGTGGTGAGCGTCGCCGGATAGGCCATAGCCAATCAGTTCGCCATAAATTTTTGCTCCGCGTGCCTTGGCATGCTCGTACTCTTCAAGAACGACGACCCCTGCACCTTCTCCCATGACAAAGCCGTCCCGGTCTTTGTCATAAGGTCGTGAAGCACGGGTTGGGTCGTCATTAAAGTTAGTAGAAAGAGCGCGACACGCAGCAAATCCAGCAAGTGACAACCGACAGACAGGCGACTCTGATCCGCCGGCAACCATCACGTCAGCGTCGCCGAGAGCAATAAATCGCCCGGCATCACCAATAGCGTGTGCCCCTGTTGAACAGGCTGTAACAACGGAATGATTGGGGCCTTTCAGGCCGTGTTTGATCGACACATAGCCCGATGCAAGATTGATCAACCGACCGGGAATAAAGAACGGGCTGATACGCCGCGGGCCGCTGTCTCTCAAAACATTTGAGGCTGTTTCTATGCCTTCAAGGCCGCCGATACCGGAACCGATCAGAACTCCTGAGGCTGTTTGATCCTCATAAGAACTTGGATGCCAGTCTGCGTCATCCAGCGCCTGCTGCGCAGCAGCCATGGCATAGACAATGAAATTGTCGACCTTGCGCTGCTCCTTTGGAGCCATCCAGTCGTCGGCATTATAGGTGCCATTGGACCCGTCGCCATGGGGAATATGACAGGCAATTTTACAAGCCAGATCATCAACCTGGAAGCGCTCCACACGTGAAGCACCGCTTTTCCCGGCAATTAGATTTGACCATGAGACTTCAACCCCGCAGCCAAGCGGATTGACCGTGCCCAGGCCAGTTACAACCACACGTCTCATAATCCACCCAACCGCTGAGCTGAAAAATTCATCGGCATATGCCGGTCAACCCACAGCAAGCCGAAGAAAGCATGCTGTGGCTGCATCGTTGCAATCCAAATTATGCGTCTGCCTGAGACTCAATGAATTTCACAGCATCGCCAACGGTCACAATGGATTCCGCAGCTTCGTCAGGAATGGTAATTTCGAAGGCTTCTTCGAACTTCATGACCAATTCAACAGTATCGAGGCTGTCTGCGCCCAGATCTTCTATGA
>CAZOCA010000600.1:0-2900 GCA_964578105.1 uncultured Pararhizobium sp. | reverse complement strand
CGTTGGATGAGATTATCAATCCAGCCACCGTAAAAGCCCGACACGCCGCCGATAATGACACCCAATACCAAACTGAGAAGGATGCCGGCCAACCCAATGGAAAGAGTGACGCGCGCGCCATAAATCAGGCGTGAAAGCACGTCGCGACCCAATCGGTCAGTGCCGAGTAAAAACAGGACCTCGCGTCGCCCATCCACATCAAAAAGATGCCGCTTTGTCGGGAATAAACCCCACATGCTGACTTCATGCGTTTCGGGTAGAAAGTGGATGTAGTATTTTGTGGCTTCATCCATCACATAGGTGCGGCGCAACGCAATCGGGTCGACCTCCACCTTGTAGCCAAGCACATGCGGCCTTATTGACCAGCCGCCAGTTTCATCATGGTCAATGAACTGCAGCGCTTGTGGCGGGGCATAAGTGTATCGGGCATTGACCGCGTATGGGTCATTTGGTGCAAGAAACTCGGCAAAAATGGCAACCAGATACAACAGAGACAGCACTGCCAGACTGATCATCGCAAGCTTGTGTGCTTTGAAAGCCCGCCAGATCAACTGAAACTGGGTTTCTGTACCCTGTGTTGTCAGCGGAGTTGGCGCTTCAAATGCATCATTTGAGTTTGGTTGCTGTTGGGGTTTTGGGGACTCAAGCATCCATCATCCCCGTGCGTATACGCGGATCGATCCAGATCAATAACATGTCAGAAATCAAAGTGCCGACGAGCGTCAGCATCCCCATAAATAAGATAAGCGCACCCGCAAGATGCATGTCCTGCGACAGCAAGGATCGCAACAGAATGGGCGAGAGTGTGGGTAGGTTCAAAACAATGGCAGTCACGATTGAACTTGAGATAATCGTTGGCAAGACCCATCCGACGGTTGCCACCAAGGGGATCATGGCCACGCGGACCGGATAGCGCATGATCAGACGGCTTTCCGTCATTCCTTTTGCCCGCGCGGTCACGACATATGGTTTGCCCAATTCATCCAATAAGTTGGCTCGTAAAATCCGGATGATATGGGCTGCCCCGCCGGTGGATATGACAAGGACAGGTACCCAGACATGGGTGAGAAAGTCCCAAATCCTCCCCGGCGTCCACGGTGCATTTGCATATTCGGCTGAGAATAGGCCCTCAACGGCGGTGCCAGTGAAAATGAACACGGCATACATGATCAACAGCGCCAGCAGGAAGTTCGGTACCGCCAATCCGATGAAGCCAAAAATCGTGGCAAACATATCGCCTACTGAATAGCGACGGACTGCGGAATAGATGCCAATTGGAATGGCGATTCCCCAAAGCACGACAAGAGCCAGACATTCAACCAGCAGCGAAATCCCAATGCGGCCTGAGATGATTTCAGATACGGGTTTGCTGAGATTGAAGCTGTAGCCAAGATCGCCAATGAGCAGATTTCGAACCCATTTCAAATATTGCACATAGAATGGCTGATTGAGGCCGTAACGCTCGCGCAGCTGTTCCACCACCACGCCACCGCCATCACCCGATGCCGCCAATTCCGCGGCGTAGGCGGAAATCACATCACCGGGCGGTAATTGGATGATAAAAAAGCACACAAATGACAGCGCCAACATCATGGCGATCATTGTCAGAAAGCGATTGAATATGAACTGAAGCATCTGTCTCTTTCAGTTACAGGTGGCCCACAATGTTGCGAGCCACCTGCAATTCCAGTCTATTCGCTTTTGAAAAGCACCGACGTATTCATCGGACCCGGATTTGGATAAACCCAGGCATGCGGCTGGTTTTCAGGGACATTACGCATCTCATTTGTGGCGATGCCATAGTCCATGGGAGGAAGAGAAATCCCGATTGTGTAGAACTCACTCTTGGTGATTTCCAACACTTCCTTGAACAGCTTTGTGCGGTCCTCTGGTGATGGGCTGTTGAACATCTTTTTGTAAAGGTCCAATTGCAGCGCTACTGTTTCGGGCAAGTCAATCAGGTCAGCTTTATCAGGATCTGTCCAATGTTCAGCCCAGCGGATAGCGTAGCCGGATTCCAGATGCATCGGCAGGTAATAGCGAGAGTCGAGCTGAGCATCGCCAAGACCGCCATCGCCTTTCCAAACATGCAACATGTGCTTGTTGCCATCTTTTTGCTCGTAGACATAGCTGCGCTCAGCCTTGCGAACATCCAGATTGATACCGACTTCGGCCCAGTGAATTTTGACCAGTTCAAGAATGTCGAGTTGTGGTCCCAAATCTGAAGACACATCAACGCGAATGTTGATCGAACGACCATCCGGCAATTTACGGATGCCATTTGAGTCACGTTCTGTCAGGCCAATTGCATCAAGCATTTCTCCGGCTTTATCCGGATCATACTCGGTGTATTGTTTGGCTAGCTCCTCGTTGTAGAAGGGTGATTCAGGACGTGGTGCGGCCTGAAAGGGTTCACCTTGACCTGCATAGAGAACGTCAATGACTTCCTGACGGTCTGTTGCAAGTGACATGGCAACGCGGAAATCCCGATTCTGGAATAACTCGCGGAAACCATCATCCTCGTAGTTCAGATTCATCTGAATAATTGCGGTGTTCATATCGGCAGGCACCGTCGAATAAATTCTAAAGCCGCCTTTTTCCTGATTATCGAAGAAAACCGGTTTGTTGGTGACATTGTTGATATGGCGATTGGTGAAATCAATCTCACCTGCAATGCCCATCAACACGATCGAATTAGCGTCTTCGACCTGCGTCATTTGCAGCTTGTCGATATAGGGAAGCTGATTTCCTTCTTGATCCACCTTGAAGTAATACGGATTGCGTTCGAAGTTGATGACGGAGTTGATGCCATCATAATCGTCCAGCATTTTCCAGGCATACAGGGTAGGGCGATCCGCATTGCCGTCACGGGAAACGCCGCAATTGTCACGCAACAATTC
>CAZOCA010000599.1:0-2902 GCA_964578105.1 uncultured Pararhizobium sp. | reverse complement strand
GTCTTTGGAAAGCGGCGTGATTCTGAGCGAGGTGATGCGGTTTCTTTGCCGGCGTAATATACGGAATCGGAAGCCGTAAAACGTAAAGGCCTGCCCCGGTTCCGGAATGGTTTGCACCGCATGAATGACAAGACCGGCAATGGTGGTTGCCTCTTCATCAGGCAGCGACCAGTCCATGGCGCGGTTCAAATCGCGCACCGGGACAGTGCCCTCCACATTCACCGAGCCATCGGGTTGCGGCACCACACCCTGAATTTCCAAATCATGCTCGTCGGCAATTTCCCCGACAATTTCTTCCAGAATATCTTCCAGCGTTACCAGACCCTGCACTTCGCCATACTCATCCACCACAAGTGCAAAATGCACCTTGCGTTTCAAAAAGGCATTGAGCTGTGCTTTGAGACTGGTCGTATCCGGTACGAACCAGGGCTTTGTGGCAATCTCCATGATATCCAGCTTTTCCACATCGCCACTTTGCGCCTGCAGCGATCGCAGCAGATCCTTGGCATGCAGCACGCCGACAATATTGTCCGGATCACCGCGCCAGATAGGAATGCGCGTATAGGGGCTGGCCAGCGCCATATCCACCAGAGCGGAGGGTCTTTCATCCGCGTTCAGCACCATCATGCCGGTACGGTGAACCATAATGTCGGACACTTCCAGCTCATTCAGATCCAGCAGGCCGCCAATACGGTCGCGATCATCCTTCACCAAACCGCCTTCTGAATGCTGCAAATCAACGGTGCCACGCAGTTCTTCATGAGCGGACAGAATATCCTGATCACCAATATTTGCGCCAAATCTGTTGAGGACCAGTTTCACAAACGCTTCAATGGCAATCACCACCGGGCTGAAGACAGCGACAATGATGCGAACCATTGGAGAGACCGTCAGTGCAAAGCGGTCTGGGTTGGAAATCGCCAGCGTCTTGGGCATGACTTCGGCAAACACCAGCACAACAGCGGTCATGACCAATGTGGCATAGACCACACCCGTATCGCCAAACAGGGTGATGAAAAGGCTGGTCGCAAGAGCCGAGGCCAGAATATTGACCAGATTATTGCCCAGCAACAACGCCCCGAGCAGCCGTTCCCGTGTCTGAATCAAACGTTGAACAATCGCGGCCCGTTGATCACCAGCTTTCTCAAAAGCGTGCATCCGCGCCCGCGAAGCAGCGGTCAACGCCGTTTCAGAGCCTGAAAAGAACGCCGAGACAATGATCAGCACCATTATGGCAAGAATTGTCAACCAAAGGGCAGAGGTCATATGGGTCCGGGTCTCCAGTAAAAAAGCATGTGGCAAAAAAGGATGTCGCAAGAATGCGTGTGCGTGTCAGACATATAGAGCGTTTCCAGCGCATATTGAAGGAGTTCCGCTATGGGTGGTTACCACCATGCAGAATTAGCCATCAAGCGTTTGGTGCAGAAAATCCTCAACGGCGCTGGGTGGTACATCATTGGAGACAAATGCTTCACCAATGCCGCGTGTCAGAATAAAGGTCAAAGCGCCTCTTTGGACCTTCTTGTCCTGACCAATGAAGCGCAGCAGCGTTGGTGTATCTAATTTGTCGCCAGCAATTTCAGCCACAGATGTCGGCAGGCCAACCGCCTTCAGATGCGCCACCACCCGGGCACCATCATCAGGTGAGCACACATTCATATAGGCTGAAAATTGATGGGCCAGCACCATGCCGATCGCCACGCCTTCACCATGAACCAACCGATTTGAATAGCCGGTGGCCCCTTCCAGGGCATGGCCGAATGTATGGCCGAGATTCAGCAAAGCACGTTTGCCATGCTCCTGCTCATCTTCACTGACAATGCGCGCTTTGGCGCGGCAGGAATTGGCAATGGCGTGAATGCGGGCTGATACATCACCCTGCGTCAGCATGGCCGCATGATTCTGCTCCAGCCAGACAAAGAAATCCGGATCATCAATCAATCCGTATTTGGCTACTTCCGCATAGCCTGCCCGCAATTCGCGCGGCGACAAAGTGTTCAGCGTATCAGTGTCGGCCAGCACCAGACCCGGCTGATAAAAAGCCCCGATGAGATTCTTGCCATGGGCCGAATTAATGCCGGTCTTGCCACCAACCGAACTGTCGACCTGGGCAAGAAGTGATGTCGGCACTTGAACAAAGCCGATGCCCCGGCGCACGGATGCTGCCACATAGCCGGTCAGATCACCGACAACGCCGCCGCCAAGCGCAATCAGCACATCGCCGCGTTCCAGCCTTTCGCCCACCACATCTTCCACCAGCGCTTCAAACACTGTCAGACATTTGGAGGCTTCACCGGCTGCAATTTCAAAAAACACCGGCTCGATTCCAGCCTGTTTCAGGCTGGCTTCAACCCGGGCGCGATAGAGCGGCGCAACCGTGCTGTCAGACACAATACCTGCCCGCACAGCCCCATAGCGCGCAACAATCTCCTCACCCAGACTGTCCATAAGTCTGGACCCGATGAGAATATCATAAGAGCGCTCGCCCAGCTCCACCCGCACCTGTGTCGGGTCTGTCTCAACAAGTTCACTCATGTTTTGTCCCCATGGCCTGTTCGCCATTGTTAGTCATAAAGGCATTCAAAGCGGTCAGAATATCATCCACAACAACCTCATGGGGCACATCGCGAGAGGTGATGGTAATGTCGGACAGCGCATAGATCGGATTGCGTTCCTCCAGCAAATCCGCGAGCACCTTTTCCGGGTTGGGCTGCTGCAACAGGGGCCGCGTTGGCTTGCGTTTGACCCGCCCGATCAGAACCGACAATTCCGCATTCAGCCAGATGGAGATACCTTTATCGGCTATATCAGCCCGCGTCTCATCATTCATGAAAGCACCGCCGCCCGTGGCCAGAACCTGCGGTCCTTCGGTCAGAAGACGCTGGATGACGCGCTTTTCGCC
>CAZOCA010000598.1:0-2904 GCA_964578105.1 uncultured Pararhizobium sp. | reverse complement strand
CTGACATCACCGCGATTGATGAAATTGATACCTCTGGCGCCTGGTTGTTGGTGCGGCTTCGTAAACACCTCTTGGCCCGCAACAGCGATCTGTTGATCGAAGGGATGACAACCGACCGGGAAATACTGTTGGATGAAGTCTTTGAAAGCGCTGCCGCAGTGGATGCAGACTCCGCTGCGCCACAGCGTTGGCACCCGTTGGATTTTCTTGGTCGGACAGTGGCTTCCATTGGCTATGATATGTCAGCCAAGACCAATATGCTTGGCCGGGCTATCTCAGGTCTGATCACTGTTTTGGTATCGCCCAAACGCTTGCGTGTGATTTCAATCGTTCATCATCTGGATCAGGCTGGCCTGCGCGCAGTGCCGATCATCGCGCTCATGTCGTTTGTTATCGGAGCCATCATTGCTCAGCAATCGGCCTATCAATTGCGTTATTTTGGCGCTGAAGTCTTCACAGTAGATCTGGTCGGCATTCTTGTGCTGAGGGAACTGGGCGTGTTGTTGACAGCCATTATGGTCGCGGGCCGTTCCGGAAGTGCTTTCACAGCTGAGATTGGCTCCATGAAGATGCGTGAGGAGATTGACGCTCTGCGCGTTATCGGCATGTCGACAACCGATGTGCTTGTATTGCCGCGGGTTCTGGCGCTGGTAATTGCGGTGCCATTGTTGACGGTTGTCGCCAATATTTTCGCGCTTTTGGGCGGGGCCATGGTCGCCTGGGTTTACTCTGGTATCCCACCAATTGAGTTCATCACCCGATTAAGAGAAGCCGTTTGGCTCTCAACCCTGCTGGTGGGGTTCATAAAGGCGCCGTTCATGGCCCTGGTAATCGCAGTTATTGCCTGCTCAGAGGGCTTCGCCGTGAAGGGAAGTGCTGAATCTCTGGGGCGCAGGACAACAGCTTCTGTGGTCAAAGCCATATTTATGGTGATCGTCATGGACGGACTTTTTGCAATGTTTTTCGCAGCAATCGGCTACTGATGCGCGTTTCCCGACAGTTTGGTTCTGCTCTTTAGTTCTGTTCCTCAAGACGATCTGTTGCGGGCGCAGGATTTCGCGAAAGTGCAGATATGGCGGAATAGAGATCTTCATCCAGTTCTAAATCAACAGATTGCAGCGATGGCAAAAGCTGCTCCAGATTGCGTGCGCCTATAATCGGGCTGGTTACAGCTGGATTGGCAGCTGCCCACGCAATGGCCAGGGACACCGGATGGACGCCTCTATCTTCAGATAATGCTGTGAAAGCCTCTGCCGTTTCAAACACCCACGGCTCACCATAGCGAGCCGAATACATGGAGTTGGCAATAAGGCGCGCAGCCTCCGGGCGTGTACTGGCGTTGTACTTGCCACTCAGAAGGCCGCCACCAAGCGGAGAGTAAGAAATAACGCCCAAATTCTCGGCAAGAGCGAGGGGAAAAATTTCTACTTCGGCCTGTCGTTTCACAAGGGAATACATGGGTTGAATCACATCAAAGCGCGGCCAGCCATGCCGGTCTGAGATGCCAAGCGCTCTGGCAAGTTGCCAGGCCGCATAATTGCTGGCTCCCAGATACAAAACCTTGCCATCCGCTACCAGTTTTTCCAGAGCCCGGAGCGTTTCTTCCAGCGGCACATGATTGTCCCAGCGATGCATGAACAGAATATCCAGCCGATCAGTGCCCAACCGTTCCAGGCTCGCTTCCACAGCCCGCAATATATGCCGGCGATTGCCGCCTCCAGAATTGATGTCAGCGCCCATTGCCCCGAAGCACTTGGAAGTAACAATCAATTCATCACGGTCAGTCTTGATCAAGTCGCCCAGAATGCGCTCAGCCATGCCATTTGAATAGACATCCGCACAGTCAAAAAAATTGATGCCTGCATCGCGGCAGGCAGAAAACATGCGGCCAGCTTCATGTGCGTCAGCATCACCACCAAAAGACATGGTTCCAAAGCAAAGTTCTGAAACCTGCAAGCCGGTCTGGCCAAGCAATTTTGTTTTCATCATATCCTCTACGCGGTTTAAATAAGACATCCTTTCAATGCGCGATCTGGCGCAAGATCGCAATATTGCCTTCATTGCAAACGAAACGCCAATCCAGCATAAGGTTAAGGCAAGTCTTGGAATCGGTCCCAATGAGGGTTTCCTCAAAGGCGATCCGATGATGCAGATCCAGAGTTTTTATGGCCAGAGAACCTATTACATTTCCGTCTGTAAAACGTGGCGACGTCATTTTGCAGGCGCGCGGAATTACCGTTGGTTTTGGCGATACGCTCATACTTGAAGATCTCGACATTGACCTCAAGGCTGGCGAAGTATTGGGCGTTGTGGGCGCTTCTGGAACCGGCAAATCGGTGTTACTACGCTCGATCGTTGGCTTGTTGCCGCGCCGCTCTGGTGTCGTGAAAGTGTATGGTCAGGATTACGATTCTGCCGAACATGCTGTGCAGGAGGCGGTGGATCGCCGATGGGGCGTCCTGTTTCAAAACGGCGCCTTGTTTTCAGCATTGACCGTAAAGCAGAACGTTCAGGTGCCAATGCGGGAACATTTAAGGTTGCCGCAAGATCTGATGGACGAACTGGCCCGTATCAAGATCGAGATGGTTGGTTTGCCATCTGATGCCGCAGACAAATTCCCCGCGGAATTATCAGGCGGCATGATAAAACGGGCGAGCCTTGCCAGGGCTTTGTCTTTGGACCCCGACATCGTGTTTCTGGATGAACCGACCTCCGGCCTTGATCCTATCAGTGCTGCAGAATTCGATGAGCTGTTGAAAAAGCTCTGTGAGACCCTGGCTTTGAGTGCGTTCATGGTGACCCATGATCTGGACAGCCTCTATGCTGCCTGTGACAGAATTGCCGTAATCGGCAACAAAAAGGTGATGGTTGAAGGCGGATTGGCTGATATGCTGGCATATGATG
>CAZOCA010000597.1:0-2911 GCA_964578105.1 uncultured Pararhizobium sp. | reverse complement strand
TCCGAATGGCAGTCAGGTCTGCCAAAAAAATTAAACGTCACCTCCAGCGACGTTGGCCTAGAAAAATATCATCTGGGTTGTTTTGTCAATAAATAAATAAACTTGATTTATTAATTATCCAGTGCATCTTTCTATCGATCATTTTTGAGGGTAAAGGTAGCGCGATGAGTGTTCCTAAGATCAGATCGTTGAGCGGAGGGGTGAATCAAAGCGGTCTTAGGGACTACAATGAACGCCTCCTTCTTTCCATGCTTCTCAGAAGCGGCCCGATGCCAGGCAGTGACCTGGCACGTCATGCTGGCTTGTCGCCACAAACCGTCTCCGTCATCCTGCGCAAACTTCAACAAGATGGGCTTTTGGAACGTGGCGAGCCACAGCGTGGACGCGTCGGCAAGCCATCTGTTCCCATGGGTCTGGCACCCGGCGGTGTCCTGTCCTATGGCGTGAAAATCGGACGGCGCAGCGCTGACCTTGTGCTGATCGGCTTCACCGGTGGCATCAGACATCAGATCAACACCACTTATGATTACCCGATGCCTGACAACATTTTTTCTTTCCTGGAAGATGGCGTTGAGACGATTTCGGCGAAACTGACACCGAACGAACAAAGCCGGATCTGCGGCATTGGATTTGCCGCGCCATTTGAATTGTGGAACTGGTATGATCTGGCCGGCGCGCCAGCTGAAGAATTCATATCCTGGAAGGACGTCAATTTTCAGGAACGCGTTGCCCGCTTCAGTCCGCTACCGGCCCGGGTGGTCAATGATGCCACTGCCGCATGCAAGGCAGAGCATGTATATGGCAGAGGCAAGGAATTTCGCGATTACGCCTACTTCTTCATTTCAGCCTTTGTCGGCGGCGGTGTGGTTCTCAACCATTCCGTCTTTGAAGGCCACCAGGGCAATGCAGGCGCGCTGGGCTCGCTACGAAGCATTGGACCCAACGGAGAAAGCCGCCAGCTCATCGACATCGCATCCATCAATCTGTTGGAACGCCGGTTGCAGCAGGTCGAAATCGACCCACAAATCCTGTGGCAACAACCGCAGGACTGGAGCGAAATCTCGCGCTATGTTGAACATTGGGTCGGACAGACCGCCCAGGAGCTTGCAAAAGCTGCCCTGTCAACGTGCTCGGTCATCGATTTTGAAGCCATCATGATCGATGGTTCATTCCCGGAAAATGTCCGGCATGAACTGGTGGAACGAACACAGCGTTACCTCATCAATCAGGACACAAGAGGATTGATCCCCCCCAAAATCGAAGCAGGCAGCATTGGCGGCAATGCGCGCGCGATTGGTGCCGCCAGCGGCCCTATTTTCTCTCAATACCTGCTCAACACAAATGTTGGATTGGCCACAGCCTGAGCAAGAGACGCTCAAAAGTCAGGTCTTTGGCTTTTTGCGCGACGGATGCTCCTGCCACGCTTCCGCATCGCCAAACTCGGTAAAGTCAGCATAATGCGAATGGGGCTGCGCAATTTTGCTCGCGTGCTTGATTGGGCACCAGAACTGCTCAGTGCGAGCCGCGATTTCCTGTGCGAACGCAAAAATGCCATTGGCATAGCCACAATAAACGCAATTCAGTTTTTCCATGCCATTCAGATAGGCAAGGTGATGGCGGTCAATCACAACGTAATCTCCCCGCCGGACACGCGCGACTTTCCAAAGCCGAAAACACACCGCCTGATAAAGGAACAGGCAAATGTCCAGAAAAGCGATCGGAAAAACCATCCCGTAAACGAACGGAGCCGACACATGAGCGCCAATTGGCAGATTCAGAATATATGGAATTGTGGGCGAACGCTGAGCCCTGTGTTGTTCCACAGTGGCGTCATCAAAAAACATTCTGTCGAGATCTGGTTTTGATGTTTGCGGTGTCTCTTCGCGATCCTCCAAAACACGCAACTTATCCTGCAGTCCGGCAATTTCAGCACGCAGGTGCACAATCTTACTATCCATAAGGCCCTCCCATTTGCCTCAGCACCTTGCTGACAAAACAGCGTGAACACAATACGGCACCCTCAGTTTCATGGGATAGCCGATAGAGGTTTCAGGTTGAAGCACCCGTATCAGGATGGGCAAAAGTGACAGAAACGTTGGAACACAGCCTCCTGAATCCCAACAATGGCGCAGCGGAGCAAAAGCGTTTCAAGCAAATCCGACTCCACACACCGGCTTACTGATTTGTAATCAACTTGTAATGTTGCACTGCAAAAACGTCATATTCTAACCAACGTCATTTCTCACCCTCTGCAATTGCTGGTTGATGCTTTCGTCTACGGCACAATCACGGTTTTTGGCCGATTTGGCTTCCATCCTTCCACAATGGCAGAGTTTTGAAATGAGTGTTTTTAAACAAGTCTTGCTTGCCCTGGTGCTTCTCATTGGCGGCGTTGCACTTGCGCCAAACCTTTTTCCGGCAAGCTCCTCAATCATGTCGCAACTTGGTGTGCCAAATTTATTCGGCAGTGCATCGACTGAAGGTGAATCAGGTTCTGAAGCTGATAGCGGCCCGCCAGCAGGCCCCGACGGCAGAGGGCGACAAGCCTCTCTTGTTACAACGGCGTCATCCCAAACAGCTAGAATCAATGACCGTCTGGAGTCGATCGGCAGTGGCGAAGCCATAAAATCAGTTGCTGTTGTGCCGCAGGTAAGCGGCGTTCTTGCAGAAGTGCTTGTTAAGTCCGGCAGCAATGTGAGTGCAGGCCAGACAATCGTGCGCCTTAATTCCCAAACAGAGGAAGTCGCGCTTGAAGCTGCGAAAGTTGATCTCGTTGCCGCTGAGCTGAAACTTGTGCGCTACAACAAGCTACGGGGTTCTGATTTTGGAACGCAGCAAGAATTGGAAGAATTCCAAGCTGCCTTTGATGCCGCAAAACTGGCCGTAAGAGAGGCAGAAGTTAATCTTGACT
>CAZOCA010000596.1:0-2913 GCA_964578105.1 uncultured Pararhizobium sp. | reverse complement strand
ACGGACTGGACGTTGAAGATGTGAACGAGGCCGCAGCCGAATTGATTGCAGGTGCGCGGGCCGGTCAACCGGCGTTTTTGGTCATCGATTGTTATCGATTCTACGGCCATGCCCGCAAGGACAAATCGCCGTATCGCGACGAGACCGAGGAAGCCGAAGGACGCATGAAGGATCCGGTTGTACGTGCACGTGACAAGCTCATTTCATCCGGCATGATGAGTGAAGCCGATCTCGACGCATTGGATGCTGAAATCGCAACGGAAATGGACGCAACCATCGACTTCTCCATTGCTGAAAAAGAGCCTCAACTGAGCTCAATGTACCGCGATGTTTATGCGCCGGGAGAACCGGAGCCTGAACCGGTGCGTACGCGACTTGAACGTGTTTTGGCGCGGGAGTAGGGGTTATGGCAAAGATTGAAACCACTTACCGCGACGCTCTGCGTCTTGCCCTGACCGAAGCCATGCAAGCGGATGACAATGTCATCATCATGGGTGAAGAGGTTGGCCGCTATGGCGGTGCCTACGGGGTTACCAAAGGGCTGATAGACGAATTTGGCGAGGACAGGGTCATCGATACGCCCATCTCCGAGGCCGCGATTGTCGGCGCGGCGGTCGGCGCTGCAATGGCCGGGCTGCGCCCTGTGGCTGAGCTCATGTATGTCGATTTCATCGGCATGACGATGGATCAACTTGCCAACCAGGCGGCCAAAATCCGCTACATGTTTGGCGGGCAAATCGGTGTTCCCATGGTTCTGCGCACCCAGGGCGGCACAGGACGTTCCGCCGGTGCGCAGCACAGCCAGAGCCTTGAAGCCTATGTCATGCATACGCCGGGACTTCGGCTTGCCATGCCGTCAACCGTCGACGATGCCTATCATTTGCTGCGCCAGGCCCTGAAACAGCCAGACCCGGTTGTGTTTATTGAACACAAGGGGCTCTACACAATGAAAGGGACTTTGGACACCGATGCCGAGCCAGCCGGTTGGGGCAAGGCGCGCGTGATGCGCGAAGGTGCGGATATCGTTATCGTCAGCTATTCGCGACAGCTCCATCATGCACTCGCGGCAGCCGAAATCCTTGCCAAGGAAATTTTATTTTAGGGAGATGTCGTCGATCTACTCACACTTAATCCGTTGGACTTCGATACCATCCGTCCGCTTGTGGAACAGGCGGGGCGCGCCATGGTCGTGTCCGAAGGCGCGATGACCTCCGGTGTTGCTGCAGAGCTTGCGGCGCGCATCACCGAAGAATGTTTCGATTTCCTGGAAGACCCGGTTGTGCGGGTGGCTGGTGAAGACATTCCGATATCTGTGTCTCCGCTGTTGGAAAAACATTCGGTGCCGACGCCTGAATTTATAACCGACGCCGTGCGGATGATGCTGAAATGAACGCAGTGACACAGGTCAAATTGCCGATGCCTCGCCTCGGCGAGACGATGGAACAGGGCACAATTTCAAATTGGTTGGTCAAACCCGGTGATGATTTCGCGCGGGGCGACCCGTTGCTCGAATTGGAAACCGACAAGACGCTTGTGGAATATCCGGCGCTCGGCTCCGGCAAATTGATTGAAACACTGGTCGAGCCCGGCGATGTCGTGGATGTGGGTGCACCGATCGCCATCATAGAAACACCGGACGTATGGGACAGCGTCGCTGATGCGCCAGAAGCTGAAGCCCCAGAAGCTGAAGCTCCGATGGACGAACCGTCAACAGTCAGCACAGTGCCAGATCGCGCAATGGCTGGTATGCGGGCCGAAGGAGACAAGCTGCGGGCAACGCCGCTGGCCCGGCGCCTGGCGCGCCAGGGCGATGTTGATCTGTCCACTCTTAAAGGGACAGGGCGGCGTGGGCGCGTTGAAGCGCGGGATGTGCAATCTCGCCTTGAGGCTGGAACACCCTCGTTGTCGTCTGGCCGGATCAACCGCACCGGCGCAAACGATCTGAGCACAGTGATATTCATCCACGGTTTTGCCGGCCTTGGCTCTAACTGGGCTGCCTTACGCTCAAATCTGCAAAAGTCGGGCTTGAAGACGGTCGCGCCAGATATGCCAGGCCACGGACAAAACAGTGCAGAGGCAAACGGCGTCGAGGATTGTATCTCGTGGCTTGAAGCATTGCTGAATGAGCAAGACGGGCCGGTGCATCTTGTCGGACATTCGCTCGGCGCACATGTTGCCGCTCTTGCAGCGGACCGCGCACGTTCAAAAGTTGGCCGTTTGACGTTAGTGGCACCGACTGGGTGCGGCCATGAAATCAATGGCGACTTCTTGCATGGTATGGCGCATGCCCATTCGGCAGGCGAATTGGCACACTTGCTCCGACTGCTTGGCCCAAAGGCCTCAAAATTACCGTCGGATGCCATCGAGACCATGTCGAATGAACTGTCCAAGGGCCGTCTGATCACGCTGGCCGATGCGGTCGTGCGCGGCAATATGCAGTGCATTGATACCATTTCCGCAGCCGCTGCGCTGAGCCAGGACATACCGGTTACAGCCATCTTCGGGATCGCTGACATGATTATTCCCAAAGAGCATATGTTCAATATGCCACCACGGGTCAGCTCTCATATCGTTCGCACAGGACACATGCCGCAGTGGGATTCACCCGCCTTGCTGGAAAAATTGATCTTGCAGACGAACTGACTGGCTAACTTATTGACTGGCTAACTGACGTGGCCGCTATCTATTGGGAGGAAAACAGATGGCATATTTTCTGACAGCCGATGGCGGCACCGAGAGCCTGCGCACGCGCATTTACGACATAGAAGGTCGATGTGTTGCGTCTCATGCAGAGCCTTACGAAACCAATTTTTTGCCCGGTGCACGTGCTGAACAGCAGCCTGAAGACTGGTGGGACTGCCTTTGCAAGGCAACGCGCGCCTGTTTGGCCGAGGCCGGATTGAAGCCAGATCA
>CAZOCA010000595.1:1028-2918 GCA_964578105.1 uncultured Pararhizobium sp. | reverse complement strand
AAAATTTCACAGAATTAAACCTTATGTCTAGTAACATTAGAAATGAATTTGGCTTGCGTACCGAATTTGACTACGACCAAAATGCTGAAGTAGAAGTAAATTACAACCGATACTTAAATGATTGGGTGCGCGTGTATGCAGGTGTAAATACCGAAACGTCAACACCGGATTCTTATGACACGTTTAATACCGTAGGATTAGTTGGTGTTAAATATTTTACACCCTATAGATTTAATGTAGATGTGAGTATGGACCATCAATTGCGTCCAAGAATCCGTTTAGATAGAGAACTGTTACTTTTTCCAAGACTTTTTATAGAGGGCGAATATGAATACAGAGCAGACTTTGGTTGGGTCAATGATATAGGGAATACATCCTATCAAGGTGAAACCCAATGGTTAGTTGGAGCCTCTTATATTTTATCACGAAATTTTTCAGTACAAGGCAACTATAACAACCGATACGGTTGGGGTGGCGGACTTTTGGTAAGATTTTAAACAATAAACATTAATAATTAAATAAAAAACAATGAAAAATTTAAAAGTAATAACAGGAATTTTAGCAATGACATTTTTAACATTAACCGCAATGTCGTGTAAAGACGCAAAAAAAGAACAGAACAATGATGAAGGTCATAGTACAGAAATGAATAACGACAATAGTGATGGTCATCACGATAGTGACAAAAAAGAAATGACAATGAATAGCAATCAAGACGGAAATGCAGAAATGATGCTTAAAGATTATTTTAATCTAAAAGATGCTTTAGTTTCTGATGATGAAGCAAAAGCAAAAGAATTTAGCGCAGTATTGAAAAAAAGTTTAGAAAATTTAGATGTTTCTAAATATAGAGAGGAGCAACAAACAGAATTAAAAGAAATTGTAGAAGATGCAATAGAACATGCTGAACATATTTCAGAAAGTCCAATAGCACATCAAAGAGAACATTTTAAAATTTTAAGTAAAGATGTAACTGATATGTTTGTCATTACTGGAACAGAAAATACGTTGTACCAACAATTCTGCCCAATGTATGATGGTGGAAGCGCTTGGTTGAGTATGAGCAAGGATATTAAGAACCCATATTATGGTAGCAAAATGATGTCTTGTGGTAAAGTACAGAAAGAAATAAACTAAATGAAAATTGTAAAAATCATAGCGTGGGTAGCATTGATTACCTTTGTGGTCATTCAGTTTTTCCCTGTGAATTACAACCAGAGTGAAACCATACCACAAACCGATTTTATGCTTGTTAACAACGTACCTGCAACGGTTAAAAAATCGTTGCAGGTTTCCTGTTACGATTGCCATAGTAATAACACACAATACCCTTGGTACAATAAGGTGCAACCAGTTGCTTGGTTTTTAGAAGGTCATATTAAAGAAGGAAAAGAAGAATTGAATTTTAGTGAATGGGATAACCTTTCCAACAGAAGAAAAACTAGCAAGTTGAGGTCGATTATCAAGCAGATTGAAAGTGATGAGATGCCTTTATCTTCTTATACTTTGATTCATAAAGAGGCAAGGTTTTCAGAAGAAGAAAAAACAATTATTATTCAATGGATAACACTATTGGATAACAGTTTATAAATCATATCATATTATGAAACACACATATCACATACACGGAATGACTTGCAACGGTTGTCGCAGTCACGTTGAAGAAACGCTCTCTAAAATAGAAGGTGTTTCAAAAGCAACAGTCGATTTAGATAAAGCAGAAGCTACCATCGAAATGGAATCGCATATTCCCATAGAAACTTTTCAAGAAGCCTTAAAAAAGGATGGTGATAGATACAGTATTCATAAACAAGGTGAACAACATCAGCATTCAAATGATAAAAAGAAAGAGCAACCCAAAGGAAAAGGCACAGGCACATTTTATTGTCC
>CAZOCA010000595.1:0-1018 GCA_964578105.1 uncultured Pararhizobium sp. | reverse complement strand
TGTCCTATGCATCCAGAAATTGTCAAAGACGAAGCAGGTTCGTGTCCTATTTGTGGGATGGATTTAGTGCCAATGGAAGCAGATAGTTCAGCAGAAGAAAAAACGTATAAGAAGCTATTAAAGAAATTTTGGATAGCATCTGTATTCACATTACCTATTTTCTTAATTGCTATGAGCGAAATGCTTAATAACAATCCATTGTATAATATAATGGAACAGAAAAATTGGAATTGGATTCAATTTGCACTATCCATTCCAGTTGTTTTTTATGCTACTTGGATGTTCTTTGAGCGTGCTTATAAAAGCATAAAAACGTGGAATCTCAATATGTTTACACTCATTGGAATCGGTGCAGGTGTGGCTTGGTTATTTAGTGTATTTGGGATGTTGTTTCCAGATGTATTTCCTGAACAATTTAAAACTGAATCAGGTGCAGTTCACGTCTATTTTGAAGCAGCAACAGTTATTCTAACGTTAGTGCTTTTAGGTCAGTTGTTAGAAGCTCGTGCGCATAGTAAAACCAATTCGGCAGTAAAAGAGTTACTAAATTTAGCACCTAATAAAGCCATAAAAATAGTAGATGGTGAAGAAATTGAAGTCAGTATTGACGAGATAGAATTAAATGATATTGTAAAAGTGAAACCAGGAGATAAAATTCCTGTGGATGGTGTGATAACTGAAGGCGAAACAACTATTGACGAATCTATGATTACAGGAGAACCTATTCCTGTAAACAAATCTCAAGAAGATAAAGTAAGTAGCGGAACAATTAATGGGAATAAAACCTTTTTAATGAAAGCTGAAAAAGTAGGAAGTGACACGCTTTTATCACAAATCATTCATATGGTTAATGATGCCAGTAGAAGTCGTGCACCTATTCAAAATTTAGCAGATAAAGTTTCAGGTTATTTTGTGCCAGTTGTAGTTCTTATTTCTATTATCACTTTTATTATATGGTCAATTTGGGGACCAGAACCAGTTTATGTGTATGCGTTTGTAAATGCGATTGCAGTACTAA
>CAZOCA010000594.1:0-2922 GCA_964578105.1 uncultured Pararhizobium sp. | reverse complement strand
AGGCCAAAAGCGTGCGGCGGCTGGTCTCGGGCAGTCCCATGCTGCGGGTTATTGCGGTCGCAAGGGTTGCGCCAAGATGAACAATTGGGCCCTCACGCCCGGCGCTCGCGCCGGAACCAAGGGAAATAGCTGTCAAAATCGCACTGCGAATGCCGGATAACAGTCCCAGGCTTTCTGTACCGGATACGCGCGCCTCTATGACATCGGCGACGCCGCCAGTGCGCCGGCCAGGGTGAAGATATTGCAGCGCCAGCCCAACCACCAGACCGCCTGTCGTGGGCGCTGCCAGGATGATCCACCAAGGCAGAGCTGCAGCTGTAGACGCAACGCGTTCTGACATGTCGCCCAGCCACACCCATTGCACAGCGCCAATTGCCAGACGAAACAGAATGGCGACAACGGCAACACCAAAGCCGATCAGAGCTGCCAGAATCCATAATTCCGGCTGTCTTGTGCCAGCAAAAACGCGCCAGTTCGGCTCTATCCAACTATGGGCAATTCCAAAGAGACGCTTGACATGAGACATCATGAAACCGGTCCCGCATGGAAGGAGCCGCCGGATTTTCTTGCAAAAAAGCCGCGATGATTTTCATATCTGAAAAGCTCAGGGAAGGGTGTGTTCTGCGCAGACACGAAGCTGATTCTGACCAATGAGGCGGACCCGAGCATTGGCTCGATCCTCTAGGACATTCAGAAACCACGAGAAATTGGACTGCGTCAAGAGACAATGGACCCAATATGGCAAGAATGGCTTGGTCTGCGTCCGATGCTTTGCTACCCAGACAGGGTGACAGAAATTTACAGGATGAGAGAATGTCAGCTGACCTGGTTGCGCCGCATGCCGAACGCGGAGATTTTGAGACTGTTGGCGCTGTTTTAAAGCAGCGCTTCGGTGAGCGGTTTTCAACAGCGCAAGCTGTACGCGAGCAGCACGGACATACAACAAGCTGGATCAAGAATCAGCCGCCTCAAGGGGTTGTCTTTGTTGAAACGACTGAAGATGTATCTGCTGTCGTGTCCATCTGTGCTGATCATAACATTCCCATCATTCCTTATGGAACCGGCACGTCGCTTGAAGGCCATGTGAATGCACCGGAAGGCGGCGTGTCGCTGGACATGTCCAGAATGAACCGTGTGTTGACCGTGAATGCGGAAGATCTTGACTGCGTTGTTGAACCGGGTGTGACCCGCAAACAGTTGAATGATTATCTTCGCGACACCGGACTGTTCTTCCCAATTGATCCGGGCGCAGATGCCAGCCTTGGCGGCATGGCGGCTACAAGGGCCTCAGGCACCAATGCGGTGCGCTACGGCACCATGCGCGACAACATCATCAATCTCACAGCTGTCCTGCCGGATGGCCGGATTTTGAAAACCGGCAATCGGGCACGCAAAAGCTCTGCGGGTTACGATCTTGCCAGATTGCTGATTGGCTCGGAAGGTACGTTGGGCATCATCACGGAACTGACCCTGAAATTGCAGGGCATCCCGCAGGCAATTTCCGGCGGCGTCTGTCCGTTCCCGACCATTGAGGATGCCTGTAACGCTGTTATTTTGACCATCCAATATGGCATTCCGGTAGCCCGGATCGAGTTTCTCGACACCCTTCAGGTGAAAGCCTGCAATGCTTACTCCAACCTGCACTTGAGTGAACAACCAACCCTGTTTCTTGAATTTCATGGGAGCGATGCAGGCGTTGCTGAACAGGCGGAGATGTTTGGCGAAATTGCAAATGAGTGCAATGGCGGTGCATTTGTCTGGACGGCGCAAGCAGAGGAACGCACCAAGCTTTGGCAGGCGCGTCACGATGCTTACTGGGCATCGCTAGGATTGCGTCCCGGCTGCCAGGGTATTTCAACGGATGTCTGTGTACCGATTTCCCGTCTCGCGGAATGCGTCACGGAAACGTTCCGCGACATTGAGGAAATGGGATTTGTGGCTCCCATGGTTGGACATGCGGGAGACGGAAATTTCCATGTGCTGGTCTTGGTGGATATGGATGATGCCGATGAAGTGGCGCGCGCCTCCACATTTGTTTCACAGCTGAACAGGCGCGCAATCGCGATGGATGGCACTTGCACCGGCGAGCATGGCATAGGCCAGGGAAAGATGCCCTATCTTGAGGCCGAAATAGGACATGGTGTTGATCTGATCCGTCAAATTAAAGCCGCTATCGATCCACAGAATATTATGAACCCTGGAAAAATCGTGTCTCAGCTAGACTAGCGCCGTCATTTGGTTTTGCAGGCCGAAACTGTCCCTTTTCTATGCGGATAAGGAAAGAAATCGGTTGAATTCGATTTGAGGCGTCTTAACGTGGTGCAAGCGTCTTTCACCGGCACCTTTGGAGCGCTGCCCTGAACAAATTATACATCTTCGTTGGAAGTTTCATCATTCTGATCCTAGTGGGCGGGTTGATAGGACCGTTTTTTATCGACTGGACTGCCTATCGGCAGATTTTTGAAGATGAGGCATCCAAGGCACTTGGGCATCCGGTACGGGTAGCTGGCGCAGCTGACGCCCGGTTTCTGCCAATGCCGGCCATCACCTTTACCGATGTGCGCGTGGGCGAATCTGAAGGTGAAGCGCTTGCGCGGATTGACGAAATTCGCGTGAGAATGGAATTAATGCCGCTGCTGCGCGGCGAATTCCAGGTCACGGATTTGGTTGCGGAGCGGCCTGTCGTTTCCGCCGCTATCGACGATGCTGGTCGTCTGGACTGGCTTTTGACCACAGACAACCGCACACCGATTGATCCTGACAAGGTAATCTTCAACAGCGTGCGGGTCTCAGATGGGACCTTGCGGCTGATTGACGGTCGGCGTGATAATCTGTGGCAGTTGGACAATGTGAATTTTGAAGGCAATGCCCGCTCTTTGCTGGGCCCTTTCCGGGTTGAGGGTGGTTTTGCCTATGAGGGGC
>CAZOCA010000593.1:1412-2938 GCA_964578105.1 uncultured Pararhizobium sp. | reverse complement strand
GCCATGTCGGAAAACTGGCGCTATGAAAACAGCCCGCGCGTTCTCATCTGTGGATCGCTGTATCTGGCCGGTGAGGTTCTAAAGGCAAATGGAACGCTGCCAGAATAGTCGACAATAAAAAGCCCCGGACTTGCCGGGGCTCTTTATACATTCTTTGATGAGTTCAGGCTGCGTGCAGCCCAGACTGCTATGAATTCAGACTGCGCCTGAAATCCATTTGTCCAGATCACCCTTTGGGGCGGCTCCAACCTTCATATCGACCGGCTCACCATTTTTGAACATGATGAGTGTCGGGATCGAGCGCACACCGTATTTGATGGCGGTATTCTGGTTCTCGTCAATGTTCAGCTTGACGATTTTGACTTTGTCACCAACAGATTCCGAGATTTCCTCAAGTGCCGGGGCAATCATCTTACAAGGCCCGCACCATTCAGCCCAGAAATCCACCACAACGGGCGTATCTGATTGCAACACCGAAGCATCAAAATCTGCATCCGTAACCGTATGAGTCGTCATCTTTTCATTTCTCCAATAGAGCGCATCGAAACAGTCGATTCGCGCCTCAATAGCATGTCTGCAACGTAGGAACCCGGTTGCAGCAGGTCAAGGAGTGGGGCGCAGCGCACGATCACAAGTCTTTGACCTACAGCGTCCCTCCGAATGCGCTATATAGAGGAGATACACTCAAAATAATTGGCGTAATTCGATGGATTCACCGTTTTCATTTTCAGAGGGCCTCGTTCGGCTCAGCGTTTTCTTCGGCATTTTTGCCGCCATGGCCTTGTTCGAGATCATTGCGCCACGGCGTCATCTGCTTCATGGCCGTGGCGGACGATGGTTCACGAATTTCTCGATTATTGTGCTGGATTCGCTGATCATACGCGTTCTTTTTCCAGCGGCAGCGGTTGGCTTTGCCGTCTGGACCAGTGACAACCAGATTGGACTTTACCCTTGGGCCGTCTCACAAGGCATAGCCCCACCTGCGTGGCTTTTCGGGCTCTTGGTGTTCATTTTCCTGGATTTTGCAATCTGGCTGCAGCATCTCGTCTTCCACAAGATTCCGATATTCTGGCGGTTTCACAAGGTCCATCATTCTGATCCGGATATTGATGTCACCACAGCAATTCGTTTTCATCCGGTCGAGATTGTTCTCAGCATGCTGATCAAGGCTGCCCTGATTATCATATTGGGCGCACCGGCCTTCGCCGTTTTTCTGTTTGAAGTGGTCCTGAATGGGTGTGCCATGTTCAATCATAGCAATGTCAAACTGCCGACCTGGCTTGAAGGACCTCTGCGCAAGTTTATTGTTACGCCGGATATGCACCGGGTTCACCACTCGATCCGCCACAAGGAAACAGACAGTAATTACGGCTTCAATTTCTCAATCTGGGACCGGGTCTTTGGCACCTATCGGGATCAGCCCGAAGACGGCCATGAAGGCATGACAATCGGCTTGAAGGAATATCAGCACGGAGAGCCGGTGCGGCTGACCTGGAGCCTGTGGCTACCCTTCATCAGAAAGAGCT
>CAZOCA010000593.1:0-1402 GCA_964578105.1 uncultured Pararhizobium sp. | reverse complement strand
TGACAATCTTAAAAAATCTGCCGATCTCAAAAAAAACTAACTGGAAAATATCGCAGATACAATTCAGCGAACTTGCCGGATTTGAAAATTTCGCGAATGGCATAGTCAAATCCCTGCTTCAGCTCCGGGCGTGTTGGCGAGAAGGCCATGGTGAAACCATTGCCAAAAAAACGTGGTTCCAGATAGGGACCGCCAACAAACTGACAACAGCCCTTCGACTGTTCGCCATTCAGCCACAGGGAGAGCGACAGGCCATCACCAAAGGTGAAATCAACATCGCCCTCCCGAAGGGCGCGTCGGGCAGCAAACCGGCTGTCAAAGGGGCGCAAATCCGCCTGCTCGAAAAAGCCCCGGAGAAACGCTTCATGAGATGTACCGGTGACAAAGCTGATGCTGCGTCCGGCCATGTCTTCCACTTTCGGCAAATCTTCACTGCCCGCTTTGGCAGCAAACCTGGCCGGTGTTGTGAGATAAACATCCGATAGCAAAAGCCCCTGATCAAGCGCTGTGGTCACAGCAATACCGGACAAGATCGCATCGCCCTTGCCATCCCCAAGCGTGCCAACGAGATCGACATAAGGCCGCACCAGAATCTGACAGGAAATCTGCAGCTCGTCACACAAAACGCGGGCAAAATCGACATGGAAACCTGCCAATTGGCCATCACGGGCGAGATAGCTGAAGGGCGGGAAATCATCAGTCATCAAAAATCGAACTGACCCTAGATCCTCTGCGGAGGGCCGGTCACCAACCGTTTTGAAATCCCAATAATTTGGCACATGGCCAAGCGTTGCCTGTTGCTGCCTGTCCAGAGCTTCATCTGTGTCCTGGGCAAAGCCGGACACGGGAACAAGCATCGCAACGACAGCTGCACACATGGCAAAGACCTTGGAGACAGAGGATGATCCCTGCGGCTTTATCCGTGCCGTCAAACTATCCTCGTATCGAGCCATTCAACCAGTTTCCCTGCAGATCGTGTTCAAAACGTTCATGACGTTTTTCTGAATGACATACTTCAGATTGAAAATCCATTTTCCGCTTCGTCTTTGACGGGGAAACACGAATTGTGAAAGGATCTATAGCCCCTGCAAGCGTTACGCCACCGCAAAATACCGCAAAAAAAGGCGTCATTGGAGTTGTTCGCACCAAAAAAATCTCCACATCCGATTTGCTTCAGTTAAAGACTGAGGCATTACCCCCAAATACCTATGGCTGGATACATGGATCAGAAGCTCCGCGATTTTTACGAAAACAAAAAAACCGAATATGTGATCGCTGGACTGGTGATTTTGAATGCCATCACACTCGGGCTGGAAACCAGCGACGGGGCCATGGCTGTTGCCGGGCCGTTGCTGAAGCTGGCCGCCCGGGTTCTGATAGGTATATTTACGATTGATCTGAT
>CAZOCA010000592.1:0-2950 GCA_964578105.1 uncultured Pararhizobium sp. | reverse complement strand
GTTTTCTGACCTTGCGGGAATTCGAACGCGAAGTGGCGCGTATTGAAAATCAGGAAGAAGACATTCTGGAAAAGGAATGGTTTGGACGTCAGTTGCGCATGTTGCGTGAACGCCGCCTGAAGAGAGAGGCCGCAAATGCCGTGCCGCCAGCGCCTCAAATCAATCTGGAAGACCAGATTCGCGATGCGTTGCAGAACCCGGTTCAATAACCAATTTGCCCGGTTCAATGTCCAACTTGAATGATCAGGACGCGGAGCCGTTTTCCTGCTGATAATAGCGCAACACCATCACCCGAATGGCACTGGACAGATTTTCTGACGGAAGATCCGTCAGTCCAGCGGTGCGGGCTTCATCAATCTCGCGAATTAAGGATTGCAGCGATACATCGCGTTCGCGCGCAATATGCTGCAGCCCGTTCCAGAAAGCATCCTCAAGAGAAATGCTTGTGCGGTGGCCCTCAATGGAAATCGAGTGCTTTTTCAAGACACATCATCCCGGCGAGATCATCTTCGAAGGAACGACAATCTCGTCATATTCGGCTTCCGTCACAAGCCCGGTCGCCAGCGTTTCTTCTTTTAGGGTTGTGCCGTTCTTGTGGGCTGTCTTTGCGATTTTCGCCGCATTGTCATAGCCAATTTTTGGTGCAAGTGCCGTCACCAGCATCAGCGAGCGTTCCAGCCCGCTTTGAATGTTTTCCAGCCTCGGCTCTAGGCCAACAACACAATTGTCAGCAAAGGAAACAGCCGCATCGGACATGAGGCGGACGGATTGAAGAAAATTATAGGCCATCACAGGGTTGAAGACATTCAATTCAAAATGGCCCTGACTGCCGGCAAAGGTCAGCGTCGCATTATTGCCAAAAATCTGCACACAGACTTGCGTCAAGGCTTCGCATTGTGTCGGGTTGACCTTGCCGGGCATGATGGATGAGCCGGGCTCATTCTCCGGAAGTGACAACTCGCCAAGGCCGGCTCGCGGGCCAGAGCCTAAAAAGCGGATATCATTGGCCATTTTAAACAGCGAAGCGGCAACGGTGTTGATCGCGCCATGAGAGAAGACCATCGCATCATGGGCGGCCAGAGCTTCAAATTTATTGGGTGCGGTGGTGAACTTCATGCCGGTAATGCTGGCAATCTCGTCAGCCACTTTTTCTGCAAAGCCAATGGGCGCATTCAGCCCTGTACCAACGGCAGTGCCGCCTTGCGCCAGTTCCATCAGCTTGGGCATGGCGCTTGTGATGCGCTCAATGCCATTATCAAGCTGCTGCACATAGGCGGAAAATTCCTGACCCAGTGTCAGGGGCGTTGCATCCTGCGTATGCGTGCGGCCAATCTTGATGATCTTTTCCCAGGCCTTAGCCTTGTCATTCAACGCGTTGCGCAATTGCTGCAGGGCAGGGAGCAAGCGATGCTCGATTTCCTCAGCGCAGGCCACATGCATCGCAGTGGGGAATGTGTCATTGGAGGATTGCGACATGTTGCAGTGATCATTGGGATGCACGGGTTTTTTGGACCCCATCTCACCGCCCAGAATTTCGATGGCGCGGTTGGAAATCACTTCATTGGCATTCATATTGGATTGCGTGCCGGAACCAGTCTGCCAGACCACAAGCGGGAAATGATCGTTCAGCTTGCCTTCAATAACTTCCTGCGCCGCTGTCACAATGGCATCGCCAAGTTTTGGATCGAGCCGATCCAGCGACACATTGGCCCGTGCTGCAGCCTGTTTGACAATGCCAAGCGCCCGAACAATCGGTTCTGGCTGTTTTTCCCAGCCGATTTTGAAATTACCAAGAGAGCGTTGCGCCTGCGCGCCCCAATACCGGTCGCTCTGCACTTCAATCGGGCCAAACGTATCAGTTTCCGTACGTGTTGCGGTCATGGCGTGTTCCATCCAGTCATATAATCAGTGAAAAATCAGTTCTTTTTGCGGAAGGCGTCGAGCGAAACAACATCAGCGCCTTTGGGATCTTCATCAGTCACATCATCGCCCTCAACTTCGGGGATGTCTGACGGCTCACCATCTGCATCTTCGTCATTATCGGCTTCCGCAGTTGCCTTGGCAGCTTCTTCGCTGTCGCGCTTGGCGGCTTCTTCGGCCATGCGGGCGGCTTCTTCGCGCTGCTTTTCCCGCTCGCTGGGGTGCATTGGACGGGTGGTATGCAATTCTTCTATCTGAGCCGGGGCTGTTGGCACCGACGCCAGTTCGATAGCATCGCTGCCTTCGCCCGCAACATCGTCATTTGTCTCGGCTTCTTCATCTGCCGACTTGGCCATTTCCGGATCAAACTGAAGGCCGAATTGGACTGACGGATCATAAAACGCCTTGATGGCAGCAAAGGGCACATGCAGACGTTCTGGAATGGCATTGAAGGACAGGCCAATCTCAAATGATTGCTCACCCACGATGAGATCCCAGAATTGGTGCTGCAGCACAATTGTCATCTCTTCAGAGTATTGAGACTTGAGCCGGTTGGAAATTCGCACCCCGTTTGCCGTGGTGCTGAATGTGATGAAAAAATGGTGTTCACCGGGAAGGCCGGTCTGTGAGACTTCCACAAGGAGTTTCCGAAGCATTCCGCGCAGCGCTTCCTGCGCCAGCACGTCGTAACGGATCATGTCTTTTGCCATAGGAATCGCAGCTCCGGTATTCGCCCAGTTACCATGGTGATAAAGCGTCACTGCGGGGTAGGGCAAGAGCCTAATGGAGATATTGCAGTTACGGCACGGCCGATCCGAACATGTGGACACGGATAAGTGGAGGCTTCTGTTGCCAGGTGCCTCCGAACCCCGCCAGTTCATGCGAATGAACTGGGCTTCAGTTGAAGTTGTCGAACCGCATTACGCAGCCAGACGAACCTCCGCATAGTTGTCATTTGCAACTACTAAAATGGTCCGATATCGGTGGTACCATGCCGAGCGAAAACACAATTTTTACACCCTCGTCGAAG
>CAZOCA010000591.1:0-2963 GCA_964578105.1 uncultured Pararhizobium sp. | reverse complement strand
GCATTCGTCGCCAATGGATCATAGGGAACCAGACTTGGTCCAAAAACCGCTGCCAGGATAATCAGCGCAAACATGCAGAAGGCAAGCATCGTCACCGGGTTCGCTCGTAGCACATAAATCAGATGATCCAATCCACCTGAAGATTTCGCAGCCGGTTTTATCGAAACATCGGTCATTTGGAAGCAAACCCGATACGCGGATCAATCGCCGTATAGGCAAGATCAATGATGAGATTGAGCAATACAAACAGCAGTGCCATCGCCAACACAAAGCCCTGAACGGCTGCGTAATCAGAGACCACAAGTGCCTCAACTGCATAAGAGCCAATGCCGGGCCAAGCGAACACTTTCTCCACCAGCACATTTGCGCCAAGCGCAAAGGAAAACACCATGCCAAGCGTGGTCACCACCGGAAGCAACGCATTGCGAAACGCATAGCCATACAAGACCTTGCGATGGGTCAGACCCGCTGCCTTGGCCGTGCGGATAAAATCGGAGGACAGCGCCGTCAGCATGGCTGCACGTGTCATGCGGGCAATGGGTGCGAGCGTGAAAAGAGCAAGCGTCACGGCCGGCAGCACCAATTGCTTCAACGCGCCAAACCATGTTTCCCAATCGCCAACCACGGCCGCATCAATGAGGTAAAACCCGGTAATCCGATCTGGCTCGATATAGATGAAATCCAACCGCCCCAAGGGCGATGGAGCAATGCCGAGCAAGTAGTAAAACACGTATATCAGAACGATACCGGTGAAAAAAGTAGGCAGGGACACACCCGCCGTCACAACAACACGGCACAGATGATCAACCCAGGAACCAGGTTGGGTTGCCGCCAGAACACCAAGTGGAATTGCGATGCCACAGGAGACGATCAGCGCCGTTAAAGTTAGCTCCAGCGAGGCTGGCAAGCGTTTTGCCAGATCAGCAGCCACAGCCTGGCCGCTTGAAATGGATTGACCAAGGTCACCCTGAAGCAAGTCTCCCACATAGATGAAGAATTGCTGGATCAGTGGCTTGTCCAGCCCCAGAGCCACCCGGATTTCTTCAATCGAAGCTTCATCCGCGGCAGCCCCGGCGAAATAAGCCGCCGGGTCCCCTGGTAAGGCGCGGGTCAACAGAAAGCTGATAACCACGACGCCCACCACCACGGGGATCGACTGCGCAATGCGCATCATGACAGCGCGCAGTCGAGGGTATGTGTTGGCTGTTGCCATTATTATGCGCGGCCCAACGGACGTGCATCAAGCTGACGGTGGAACCAGAACTCATAGCCTTCCGCACCATTTGCAGCCACATTCAATGCAGGCTGATAAAGCGGAATGCGCGGCAGGTCTTCCAAGACGATTTCGAACATGCGCTTGAGGTTCGGCGCATATTGCGGGTCATCAACCGGCATATGCAAAGTTGCATCCACCAAATCCTCAACTTCCTGATTCAGGTAGTTGGAAGAATTGAACAAATGCCCATGCTGATAAGCCCAGAAGAAGTAGTAATCCGGCGTATTCAACCAACCACCGAAATTCTCAAGATGCAGCGCAAGTCGCTTCTCAACAAGCGCAGCAGTCCGCCAGTTTGCACCCGGAATTTTCTCGATCTCCGCCTTGATACCGATCTTCGCCAGATTCTCCTGAATCAAAAGCGCTGTTGGCTCCATCCATGACGCCAGATCCAGGCTGATGGACAGCGGCACTTCAAATCCATCCGGATAACCGGATTTCGCCATATGCTCCCGAGCTTTGTCGAGGTCGGTATAATACTGCGTCTTGCGCGGCCACGCGATGTCATTGATTTCGGCTTCACCGCCCCACAGCGGTGCCCCTCGTCCATAGGCTGCTGTCTGGAAAATCGCTTCATAAGGCACCGCATAAGCCAATGCCTTGCGCACATCAGGATCCTGAAACGGTTCAAAATTCGTGTTTGGACACAGACAATTCATGCAGTTTTCAATCGGCGTTGAATAGACATCAACAATGTCCGCCAATTCAGCCGCATCCTTGTCGGGAATGTTGAACGACATCTGCACGTCGCCCCGCTCGATCAGTGCTCGGCGTGTGGAAGGGTTTGGCACTTCGCGCACAACCACCCGCTTGACCCCTGGCAGCGTGCCACCAACCCAGTCATCATTGCGGTCATAGACAAGCTGCTCACCAGGGGACCAGCGAGCAACCTTGAAGGCCCCGGAACCAGCGGGCGTCATGTGCAGATATTCCATCGCCCACGGGTCATCCGTTGTGGCATTTGCCTTGGCCACAGCCGAGTTGATAACAAAGGGCACCGGCACCGCCAGATCTGGAATCGTCAGCTTCGACGGCTGGTCGAGCTTGATGACAAAAGTGGCTTCGTCCACCGCTTCAAACTGGTCTGGGCGCAGCAGGCCGCCCGCTTTCATCTGAACTGTTGGAAAACCGCCAACGGAAACCGCGCGATCAAATGACCATTTGACATCCTCAGCAGTCACCTTCGAACCATCCCAGAAGGTGGCGTTCGGCTTCAGCTTAAACGTCAAGGTCAAGCCATCTTCGGAAACCGTCCAGCTCTCAGCCAATTCCGGCTCAATCACCTCATAATCATATGAAAAGCCGCCGCCAGGGGCCTCTTTGGTACCAAACGACACCAGACGATCGTAGCAGTTTACGGCCACCTGATAAGACGCGCGATTAGTTCCGGTTCGGTGCAGATCGAGACTGTTGATCGTCTGGCCAGTGACCACGACCAGCGTATCGGAACCCTGTGCAGCCGCAGGCATGGTTTTTAGGAAGGGAAGCACTGATACGCCAGCGATTCCGCCACTCATTTTCAAGAAATTGCGTCGTGATGTCATAGTATTCATTGCTGTTTCCTGTCTGAAATAGTGTCGTTGAATTCATCTCTGTTGCCCGCGTGTGACCTGAACGAAATAGCCAACCGGTGCATTGCGTGAAGAGTGAAATGATTTACTGTCAACTTCTACTGCTATAAACTCAC
>CAZOCA010000590.1:0-2972 GCA_964578105.1 uncultured Pararhizobium sp. | reverse complement strand
ATCGGTGCAAGTTGCCTGTTTGTGGCCGGAGTGATTACGGTACGAGCAACGCGAGCGACCTGATCCAGAAGCCCTATTTGGCCGCTCCGCTGCCATTCAGTTGAACCACCAATAGTGTAAAATGGTGTTCTCAATAATTGCCGAATAAAATCCATCAGATGCCCACTTAGAGCCCCAAATACTCGATGCTGCTACATGCATCAAAGTCAAAAAGTAGTTCATAAACTGTCATTCGAAGCTGGTTTATGGTGTCTGTCTAATGATGGAATGGACTGGTTCAACAATTCTTTCAACGAATTAGGTGGCACCGTGTGCACTCTGTGTGCAACATGAATTCGCCTTCTGTCGGGCGTTTGGCGGTAGTCAGAACGGCGGGCATGTCATGTTTGGTACAACGCCACGCTAAACTGTCCCATTGCCGCTGGCACCAGACACCGAAAGACCATTTCCTTAGCCGGGCAAGGAGTGGACATAACCCCGGAACTGCTTATGGTTGATTTCAGATTTATTCAGGAGGCTGTGTTCCGTGGTCCGTGTCGGCGTGCTTTGCGCTTTGTTATTAGCGTTCTTTTCCAGCCACTTGTGGGCTCAGGTTACTGACAACTGGTCCGGCCATTGGGATACCTACTGGCGCGACGGCGAGGCGCGTATGCTGCTGCAACAGCAAGGCGAGACGGTTTCGGGTACCTACGAACCGGGTGAGGGCCGTATTGAGGGGCGCATTGAAAGCCGGGTTCTGCGCGGCTCTTGGTTTCAAGACGACACCTCCGGGACCATTCTGTTTGCTCTTTCCGAGGACGGACACAGTTTCACCGGCCGGTTCGTCGATGGAGAATATTGGAACGGCAAGCGAGTTTCCGACGTAGCCGCATCTAGGTTGGCTGACGTCATCCACGACACCCCGCGCGCGGCCTTCCGATCGCTGGTTTATCTGGAGAATGAGGCCGTCTACGAGGGTAGCATTTCGGCAGCCAACGCCGCTGACTCGCTTTTGCTGTATGTTGGTCAACCCACGGACGCGCGCGACGAACGGCGGCGCCGCCGCTTGTTGTGGACCTTGCTTGATTTGTCGACCTTCCGCATATACGACGCGCCCCGGCGTGTTGACGGTGAAGCCGCCGAGTTTTCCATCGGTCCTGCGGCAGGGAATTTCGAATACAGCATACAACTCCGGAAAGTCAGCGATGAGTGGTTTGTGGTCGTCCCGCCTGCGTCCGACCTACGCCGGGCCGTGGACGATATGGTCGCAGCACTTGGCCATGACACGCTTTCACAACTGAAAGAGGCGACCGCGAACAGCCCGCGCGCCGCCATGCGCGATTTTCTGCAGGGTACGCGAAATTGGCACACGGGAGGACGTGAGCGGGCGCTTGCGGCTCTCGATCTTTCGTTCTTGCCGCCACGGCTTTACAGCTTCGAGGCCCCGTTGCTTGCGGACTATCTCAAACAGGTTATCGACCGCGCCGGTTATGTGACCTGGCAAGAGATCTCCGACAATCCCGACCGGGCCGGAGCCTACGTCTTTTACCGGCACCCGGCGGGCTCCGTCGTCATTGAGCAAGTGCCGGGACCCGAGGGAGAGCCGACCCGATGGAAATTTTCGGCAGAAACGCTGCGCAACGCCCCACAACTCTTTGCGCAAATGCAGGACCTGCCAATCGCCGCCGCGATCTCGCCGTCAGAGCCCATCACGCGCTTTTTCCAAATCCGCGAGAGTATCCGCGCGGGGGTGCCTGGGCTTCTCCTGCGTCCCGGTCCCCTTGAGCTCTGGCAATGGCTGGTCATTCCACTGTCGGTCGTCTTCGCCGTGGTCTTTGGCTGGCTGACAGGAAAAGGCGTGTCCCTTGCCCTCAGCCGCATTCTGCGTCGTGCCGAACGCGGCTTGCGCGTCGGTGCGGCCAGAAGGCTCGGCAGGCCAACCGCGGTATTGGTAGGCTCGGGAATTGCCGTTCTTGTGTTCACTTGGACGGGCTTGGCCGAGACAGTGCTTGGTGCAGTGACAGTTGCGCTTGCTGCGACCGCAGCGACAGCACTTTGCTGGTTGCTGTATACCGCTGTCGAACTGGCCGGAGGCTACTTTCAGCGGCGGGCCAAACGCACTAGCGGCTTTGTAGACGAGATCGCTGTTTCGCTGGTCACAGGTGTGCTCAATATTGGGATTGCGGCCGCTGCGATTATCGCCATCGCAGATATCACTGGCATCCCCTATGAGGGCATCATAGCGGGCCTTGGGGTCGGCGGGATCGCGCTAGCCTTTGCAGCGCGCGATACTGTCAGTAACCTGATCGGCGGCGCGATCCTGATGAGCGACCGCCCCTTTCGTCGCGGCGATCTGATCGAGACCGAAGGCGAGATGGCCACAGTCGAGACAGTCGGCCTTCGATCAACGCGCATGCGGACCTTCGACGATTCACTTCTGGTGCTCCCGAATTCGCAACTGACCGACAAGTCTATCGTAAACTGGGGACAGCGGCGCAAGCGCAAGGTGCGTCTTGAAATCAGCCTGCGCTACGAAACACCGCGTGATCGACTGGATGCCTTTGTGACCCGACTGCGGGCGGTGTATCTTGCTCAGCCCGCCGCAGATGACACGACGGGATATGTCGGGCTACGATCATTTGGCGAGTCGGCATTGACCATAGAACTCTGGGGGTATTTCAATCTCGCGGACTATGACGACTATGTCGCGGCCAGGCACCGACTTATCGGTGACATTGTCGATCTCGCACGCAGTCTGGACGTGGACTTTGCCTATCCAACACGCGCGATCAGGCTCCTGTCCGAGGAAGACGGAAAGACTGAAGATAAGCAAAAGGCATCAAACCCAGCCTGAGACCGCATTTCCCAAGTCGCTTCACATTTTCGCGTCCCTTAGGTCGATCATCACCTGATGCGGTTCTTTCGGGCTGATGCCGCGATAGCCATCCCAGAGATGTACGAGATGCTGGAAGCAGAAGCATAGCCTTTGCCAA
>CAZOCA010000589.1:0-2988 GCA_964578105.1 uncultured Pararhizobium sp. | reverse complement strand
GTCTTGTAGTAAAACCCGGCTGAAAAGAACGGTGCCATGAGATCATTGGCAGCAAGCAGATCATGTTTCAGCGGGCCAATGTGGTTCTGGCTGGTCGCTTCCAGCCCATCAAACAATTCAATGGAGGTGGCGCGTGTATTGGGCTCTGCATAGGCGCCCTTTCTAAGGGTCACCAAAGCGTTCGGCTCTTCGGAACCACAGGTCAAAATGCCCCGTGGACGATGATACTTGAATGAACGCCCAACCAGTTTCACGCCATTGGCAACAAGCGCAGAGGCCAGCGTATCGCCTTCATATCCCTGATAGGTGTCTCCATTAAACGTGAATGTAAGAGGCCGCTTGCGGTCGATCAGACCTTTGCCATCATGTCGGTGGGACTGACTCACGCTGTGGTCCTCCCTTTTTGCGCCGCGCGGACGACATCGCGTGCCAATTCAACTTTGGTGATCTCGTGGGTCAAAGTATTGCGCGTGATGACCAGCCAGGATCGATCTCCCCGCTCGTGGTACCAAAGCTCACGCATCTCTCCGGCAAGATTGTCACGCAGATACAAATAATCATGGAACTGACGTTGTGCATCCTCGGCCTGCCAATCAGGACGGTTCAGCAAGGCGGTGTCTCCAAGATAAACGAATTCCGCAGCATCACGCGGGCCAAGCAGTGGGTGATCGATAATCATTGCATCATCCTCAGTGCATATTCGCTTGGGCGCCCTGGCCCTTTTCATCAATCATGTGACCGTTCAGGAACCGGTCCAGGCGAAAGGAGGTCGCAACTTCATGTGGTTCGCCGGTTGCCAGCAGATGGGCATAGCAATAGCCGCTGGCAGGCGTCGCCTTGAAGCCGCCGTAACACCAGCCACCATTGAAATAGAGACCGTCAATATGGGTCTTGTCGATAAAGGGTGAACCATCCAGCGACATGTCCATGATACCGCCCCACATGCGCAGGAGACGGGCGCGGCCAATCATCGGCATGAGCGCCATGCCGCCTTCGCAGACATCCTCGACAACCGGCAGATTGCCGCGTTGTGCGTAGGAATTATAGCCATCGATATCACCGCCAAAGACCAGACCACCCTTGTCTGACTGGGAAACGTAGAAGTGCCCGGCACCAAATGTGACCACGCCGGAAAGTGTTGGTTTCAGGCCTTCGCTGACAAAGGCCTGCAAAACATGACTTTCAATCGGCAACCGCATATCGGCCTTTGCCATGACGCGGCTGGACGAACCGGCCACGCAGACCGCCACTTTTTTGGCACCAATCGGCCCGCGACTGGTTTCAACACCGGTACACACGCCATCTGAAATCTGAAAGCCGGTGACTTCACAGTTTTGTAGTATGTCGACACCATTGCGGTCCGCGCCACGGGCATAGCCCCACGCGACAGCATCATGACGCACCGTTCCACCGCGCGGCTGTACCAACCCGCCCTTGATCGGAAAGCGCGCATTTTCAAAGTCGAGGAATGGATACATCCCGCGAACGCCGTCCTGATCCAGCAATATGGCATCAGCACCTGACATGATCATCGCATTGCCGCGCCGGATAAAGGCGTCACGCTGATTGTCTGAGTGAAACAGGTTCAAGATTCCGCGCTGGGACACCATGGCGTTGTAATTGAATTCCTGTTCCAGGCATTCCCACAATTGCATGGAAAATTCGTAGAAGGGCTGGTTTTCGGGAAGCATGTAATTTGAACGGATAATGGTTGTGTTGCGGCCAACATTGCCGCCGCCAATCCAGCCTTTTTCCAAAACGGCAATTTTGCTCTGCCCGAATTTCTTGGCCAGATAATAGGCCGTCGCCAATCCGTGTCCGCCGCCGCCAACAATGATGAAATCATAATTCTTTTGAGGTTCAGGATCGCGCCAAGCGGGCTTCCAGCCCTTGTTTCCAGTCAGGCCTTCCTTCAACACCCGTAGGGCTGAGTAACGCATTTCGGACCCCGTCTAACAATTTCCAAGTGGGCAGAATATCGGTAAACCTGCAATTGTGCTTTCTGTTGAAAGACGGTAATTATCGAAATATGGACAAAACTCACCAAGATCACGACAAGCCTTATTCGGTCGGCCTTCTGCTCATCGATGATTTTGCCATGATGTCCTATGCCTCGACTGTCGAGCCGTTGCGGGCTGCCAATCTGTTAAGCGGCAAAAACCTTTATGACATCCGGCATTTGGCGGTTGATGACAGGCTGGCAACCAGCTCTGGCGGAATTGAACTGAAAGCAAGCCTCAACATCAAGGATGCGAGCGCGCTGGATTTGCTTCTGGTCATTGCCGGCGGCAACCCTGCTTCATTTCAAAACGCGCAAATATTCACCGCACTGCGCCATTTATCCGCAAAGGGCGTAATTCTGGGCGGCGTGTCCGGTGGCCCATTCATTTTAGCAAACGCCGCTGTTATGAGCGGACGGCGCATGACCATCCACTGGGAACACGCCCCCGCTTTAGTGGAAAAGTGGCCCGATCTTTTACTGACCCGCTCGCTTTATGTCATGGACCGCGACCGTGTGAGCTGCGCTGGTGGCACTGCGCCTTTGGACATGATGCATGCACTGATCACAAGCCACCATGGTGCCCAATTTGCGCGGCAGGTCAGTGACTGGTTCATGCATACAGAGGTGCGGCCCGCAGGCGGTCAACAACGTGCTGGTCTTGTCGAGCGCTACAACACGGCAAATGCTGCCGTTGTCGAGACGATCGAAGTCATGGAAAATCATGTCGCGGATCCGCTAAGCCTGCCGCAATTGGCCGCCCTGTGTGACCTCTCACCAAGGCAGCTCAACCGTCTGTTCCGCGACCAGTTGGAACAGGGAACCATGCAGTTTTATCGTGAACTCAGGCTGAAGATTGCGCTTAACCTGTGTCAGCAATCAACCTTGTCTATCGCCGAAATTGCCGTTGCTACGGGATTTGCAAATTTGTCGCGCTTTTCGGCAGCTTTTCGGGAGAATTTTGACATGGCTCCCACCGAAGCAAGACG
>CAZOCA010000588.1:0-2993 GCA_964578105.1 uncultured Pararhizobium sp. | reverse complement strand
CCCGACACATGCCAGGGCATCTCGCCTTGATGGCCGATCACGTTGTTTTCGGCGGCGGCAACAACAATGCTGATCTTCGGGCTAGCTGAAATCATACGGCTATCGGCGCCTTTATGTGCGGGTGAGGGTCATAATCGGTAATCTCAAAATCTTCGAACTGGAAGTCAAAGATCGAATCGCGGTCATTCAACAGATTCAGTTTCGGCAGTGGTCTTGGTGCCCGACTCAACTGCAATTCGGTCTGCTCCAGATGGTTGAGATACAAATGCGCATCGCCCAGCGTATGGATAAAATCACCAACCTGCAGATTGCAGACCTTCGCAACCATATGCGTCAGCAGGGCGTAAGACGCGATGTTGAACGGAACACCCAGAAAAATATCGGCGGACCGTTGATACAATTGGCAGGAGAAGCGCCCATCAGCCACATAAAACTGAAACAGACAGTGGCACGGCGGCAACGCCATATTGGGCACATCTGCCGGGTTCCAGGCGCTGACAATCAAGCGGCGGCTGTCAGGATTGGTGCGGATCATGTCGATCAACTGCGATATCTGATCAATTGTGCCGCCCTTATTATCGGGCCATGACCGCCATTGATGCCCATAAACCGGCCCCAGATCACCGCTTTCATCAGCCCAGTCATTCCAGATCGAAACACGGTTCTCATTGAGATAGGCAATGTTCGTGTCGCCGTTCAAAAACCACAGCAATTCATAGATGATGGAGCGCAGATGCAGCTTCTTGGTGGTAACCAGCGGAAACCCTTTTGATAAATCAAAGCGCATCTGATGCCCGAACACCGATTTTGTGCCGGTTCCGGTGCGATCTTCCTTGCTGTGCCCCGTGTCCAGGACACGCTGCATGAGATCAAGATATTGCTTCACAATTATGCGCTTTCACGAATCTGTTTTGATCGCGCCACAATACATGTCTCTGCTGCGAATGGGGAGCCGATACCGGGTCGGGATTCACAGCTTTCAGATAGGGTCTGGTCAGGGCGCATTTCGCCCTTTAAAAAGCACAGCTTCTGGCACTGCAATACACAAGAAATTATGGGAAGAGATTCTATGGCTCACCGCGTCACAGATCATGATCTGCAAATCGACGAAAAACTGCATCAATTCATTGAAGAACAGGCGTTGCCCGGCACTGGTGTCAGCAGCGAATCCTTCTGGGGTGGTTTGAGCAAACTGATCCACGAACTCGGCCCTAAAAACGCCGCTCTTCTTGCAAAACGTGAAGACATTCAGACTGAAATCGACAATTGGCATCTGGCCCATAAAGGCCAGGCGCAGGATATGGAAGCCTACAAGGCGTTCCTGACCGAAATTGGCTATCTGGTGCCAGAAGGCCCGGCCTTTGCAATTGAGACGGAAGCTGCTGATCCGGAAATCTGCGATATTGCCGGGCCGCAACTGGTCGTGCCGGTGATGAATGCACGCTATGCCCTGAACGCTGCCAATGCGCGCTGGGGTTCGCTCTATGATGCGCTTTACGGCACCAACGCCATGGGCGATTTACCATCGTCAAAGGGCTATGATGCAGAACGCGGCGCCCGTGTCATCGCCTGGGCACGTAGTTTCCTGAACGACGCTGTGCCTCTGGAAGGCGATTGGACGGCTGCCACCGGCCTGTCCATCAAGGACGGCAAATTGTCCGTTGCCACCAGCGCTGGCGACATTGGCCTGAAATCCTCCGACCAGTTGGTTGGCTTTCTGGGCGACGCAAGCGCGCCGTCATCTGTGGTTCTGAAGAACAATGGCCTGCATGTGGAAATCGTGGTGGATGCTTCCAGCCCGATTGGAAGTTCTGACAGCGCCAGCATCTCTGATGTGCGTCTGGAATCAGCCATGTCCACCATCATGGATTGCGAAGATTCTGTCGCGGCCGTAGATGCGGAAGACAAAATCATCGCCTACACAAACTGGCTTGGCCTGATGAAAGGCGATCTGACCGAGGAAGTCAGCAAGGGCGGCAAAAGCTTTACCCGCAAGCTCAACCCCGATGTCACCTATCAGACCGCTGATGGTGGTTCGGTCACGCTCAAAGCCCGCTCATTGATGCTGGTGCGCAATGTGGGTCACCTGATGACCAACCCTGCAATCCTCGACAAGGATGGCAATGAAGCGCCCGAAGGCATGCTGGATGCAGCCATCACAGTGTTGATCGCTATTCATGACCGCAACCGGGACGAAAACAAAAACTCGGAAGTTGGCTCCGTCTATATCGTAAAACCCAAAATGCACGGCCCGGAAGAGGTCGCCTTTGCCGATGAAATTTTCACCACTGTTGAAAATTTCCTGGGCCTGCCGGCCAATACGGTCAAAATGGGCATCATGGATGAAGAGCGCCGCACCACGGTGAATTTGAAAGAGTGTATTCGCGCCGCGAAAAACCGGGTTGTCTTCATCAATACCGGCTTCCTCGATCGCACAGGCGATGAAATGCACACTTCCATGGAAGCTGGTGCCATGATCCGCAAAGCGGATATGAAAGCACAGCCATGGATTTCCGCTTATGAAGATTGGAATGTCGATGTCGGTCTGGCCTGCGGCCTGCGCGGCAAAGCCCAGATCGGCAAGGGCATGTGGGCCATGCCTGATTTGATGCAGGACATGCTGGAACAAAAAATCGGCCATCCAAAAGCCGGTGCCAATTGCGCCTGGGTGCCATCGCCAACCGCCGCCACACTGCACGCAACCCACTACCACAAGGTTGATGTCAGCGAAGTTCAAGCCAGGCTTGCCAGTGGCGGACCACGCGCAAAGCTGGACGATATCTTGACCATCCCGCTGGCCGACCGGCCCAACTGGTCGACAGAAGAAGTGAAGGCCGAAATCGACAACAACGCTCAGGGCATTCTTGGCTATGTTGTGCGCTAGGTTAATCAGGGCGTCGGCTGTTCAAAGGTTCCCGACATCAACAATGTTGGCCTCATGGAAGACCGCGCCACCTGCCGCATCTCCTCGCAACATCTGGCAAATTGGCTGC
>CAZOCA010000587.1:0-2994 GCA_964578105.1 uncultured Pararhizobium sp. | reverse complement strand
GAACTCAATTGCGCGACTTTAGGACATAATCGCGCCAATCAGAATGACAAAACTGTGAGTAGAGCTTCATAAACGATACAGTGCCATTCATCGAAAAATTGAATTGGAACCAAATCGAGGGACCAGCCTATCGTGCCTTCAAACCAAGGAGACTAAGTCATGATGATTCTGCGCACCTCCCCTTCATCGCCCTTTGGCCGCCAGATTCAGGTGGCAGCAGGCATTCTGCAATTGTCTGATCGCATACGCGTTGAAGATGTCGACCTTAACGATCCTCATGACACTGTGCGCCAACAGAACCCATTAGGGAAAATTCCCGTCCTGATAAATGAAGACGGCATGGCCATTTATGACAGCCGCGTCATTCTGGAATATCTGGATTTTATCGCAGGTGGCGCAAAGCTGGTCCCAAAGGGGGACGCAAGATTTCCGGCCCTTACCCTTCATGCACTTGCCAACGGCATTACCGATGCGGCGGTAACGAACGTCTACGAAACACGCTTCAGGCCAGCAGAGCAACAATCGGCAGAGCGCATGGCCTATCAGGCAGACAAGATTGCACGCGGCCTGAAAACCCTGGAAGCCGCACCGCCGGTTTTGAACACGGCGGACGACATCCAACTCGGTCACGTCTCACTGGCCTGCGCACTGAGCTATCTGGATCTGCGCTTTGAAGGCAAGTGGCGCCAGACGCATCCGGCTCTGGTGGCATGGCTAGACAATTTTGAGGCTCTCGTTCCTGCTTTTAAAGCGCCGAAGTGACCCGTTAGAACGCGAATTCCAGAAAATGGGTTTGGTTTTGGAATGCTGTTTGAGGCGAGAACTGGACATTTACCACATGTGCTAACCGGAATTTTCAGGGTATTGGAACCCGACAATAAGAAAACTGGTGACGAGATGCATCTCTGCACTGACGCAAGTCCGCATTGTGCCCATGTCCCATGATTTCTGCACGCGGCGAATGTCGGCATCCCGACCGATCTCAAATCGCGGACATGGATTGGATCTCCCTGTCCATAGCTACCGCCAGCTGGTTGCAGTCAATGTGCGACATCCGCGAGGAAGGTCAGCAATGCCTCACTCACCGCATCAGGTCGTTCCTGCGGCGCCCAATGGCCGACGCCATCCAGAAAGACGGGATCGCGCAGTTGCGGGACAAGGTCGCGCTGTCCGGCAATTATGTCTCTCATGCCGGGCATGGCAAGCCCCGTATCGCGGCTTCCCGCCATGTAGAGCGCCGGAACGTCCACAGTCCGGCCAGCAAATGCCTTCTGAAGTTCCCAGTTGCGGTCAAGGTTGCGGTAAAGGTTCAGCGGGCCTCTAAAACCGCTTCTTGTGTAATCGTCCACGAAGACATCCATATCAGATGGCGTCAACCAGTCCGGGGTTCGGGTGGGCATCGGCAAAGCTGCAAGCAGGCCATCCTGATGTGACACCATCGCAAACGGGTTCGGGGTTGCATCACCTGCGAGCCTCGGACCGGCCTCTCCGGAGGCGGCGTGGAAAATCTTCAGAAGGGTTGTGCGGACATCCTGTTCAAACTCAGCCTCCGCGATGCCGGGCTCCTGGAAATAGAGCGTGTAGAAGAGCGCTTCGTCCGTCGCAGGGAAAATCTGGGTCGGCGGCACCGGCGGCTGCCCCATCATGGGCACGCCGATCGCCGCGACGGCGCTGAAACGGTCGGGCCGCAGAAAGGCGGCCTGCCAAGCCAGTGTGGCACCCCAGTCGTTGCCCACGATGACCGCCGTCGCGACACCCAGCACGTCGAGCAAGGCTACCATGTCGCCGACCAGCGTCTGGATGGCATAGGCCTCTATGGCGTCTGGTGCGTCGGTGCCGCCGAAGCCCCGCAGATCGGGTGCGACTACGCGATAACCCTGTGCCGACAGTGCCTCAATCTGATGCCGCCAAGCATAGGCCGATTCCGGGAATCCGTGGCAGAGTAACACCACAGGGCCAGTCCCATGGTCTGCGATCCGCATCCGCAATCCATTCGCTTCGACGTTTCGATACGGTATTTCCGTCATTTTATCGTCTCCTTTTGACTGGCTGGTAGCGCCCACAGGCAAACCAAGGGTGATGATTGGGAGGGCCGCCAATTGCAGGAGGAGATTCCGACGGTTCATGATGGCGCTCCCAGTATGTAACATGTATGGTTACCTATAGCAGGTTGCGCAGAGAATGTAACCCCATCTGTTACGTTATGGAGCGAACTATGAATCCCAATGGCCGTTTTCCGCGTGTGCTGCACGTCTTGATCCACATGGCCCTGCGCAACAAGGTCATGTCCTCGGCCGAAATCGCTCAGATGCTGACGACGAACCCCGTTGTAGTGCGCCGGATGCTGGCTGGTTTGCGCGATGGCGGATTTGTCGAAACGTCAAAGGGACCTGGCGGCGGCTGGCGGGTCGTCAAGTCGCTCGACGCCATGACCCTGCGCGAGGTCTTCGATGCCTTGGACCGACCGGGGCTAAATAGTGACGGCGCGGCCCGGGATCATCCAGGTTGCCCCGTCGAGGCAGCGGTCAACGTCGCATTGGCCGAAGTCGATGATGCCGTCACCGAGATGATGCTGAACCGTTACGCGGCAACAACCCTTGCCGACATCGCCCGCGCCGCGAAGACGACCTCCTGACGATCATGTCCAGAGGCGTTTCGAAGTCTCGTGAACGGAGCGGCCATCAGTCATGCCTCGGCCTTTAGATTTGCAAGGGCCTGAGAGAGATGACACGTTGCTTTCAACCGATCGGCGGCTTTGTCCCGCACAGTATGAATTCGCGGATCATCTGATTTGGCTGGCGCCGCGAATCTCTCCTTCGACGGGCCGCACCACAGCATACGGGTTGGTCATTGAATCGGTGATTAGGTCCCTCTGTCTAAGCAGGCACACAATTGAGACAACAGATTATTTGTAATGGGCCCGCCGACTTCCGAAGTCGCGCACACGCTTCCGCCAGGCTTTGTAGCTACCGGTCTTGAGTGTATCGCGCATCA
>CAZOCA010000586.1:0-2997 GCA_964578105.1 uncultured Pararhizobium sp. | reverse complement strand
CTATATGTATCTATGCAGCCATGAAGAAAACTGCAAAAGCTGGCGGCTTATTTCCTGCCAAATTGTAATATATAAGGCCTCGACGCCTGTGCCGGTTTCGCTCAAGATGCCAGCAACCAATCCGTGCAAAGGGGATGCCATGAGTGACACAACCACTGTGAGCGATGCAGCACCAAATCAGCTGAATGAAGCTGATATTGTGGCTCAGGCCGACAAGGCAGCCGAAACTCTTCTTAACGTCAAATCTGCCATAGGCAAGGTGATCTACGGACAGACAGACGTGGTCGAGCAGGCGCTGACAACCGTTTTGGCCGGTGGACACGGTCTGCTGGTTGGTGTTCCAGGCCTTGCCAAAACAAAGCTTGTCGACACAATGGGTGTTGTTTTGGGGCTCGATGCAAGGCGCATCCAGTTCACGCCTGATTTGATGCCCTCCGACATTCTTGGCTCCGAAGTTCTGGAACAGGGAGATGATGGCAGCCGCAACTTCCGTTTCATCAAAGGGCCTATATTCGGTCAGTTGCTGATGGCTGACGAAATCAACCGCGCCAGCCCCCGAACCCAATCCGCCCTCTTGCAAGCCATGCAGGAATATCATGTCACCATTGCTGGCGAGCGATTTGATCTACCGGCCCCATTCCATGTTCTGGCAACGCAGAACCCATTGGAACAAGAAGGCACATACCCATTGCCGGAAGCACAGCTTGACCGGTTCTTGATGCAGATTGACGTGCTCTATCCCGAATTGGATGCTGAACGTCAGATCCTTTTGGAAACAACGGGATCACGGGACGCAACACCGAAAGCAGTGCTCACACCGGAAAGCCTCATTGAGATGCAGACCCTGGTGCGCAACATCCCGGTCGGTGAGAAAATCGTTGAGGCCATTCTGGCACTGGTGCGCGCTGCGCGTCCTGAAGGCAATGATGAAGATGGTCTCACCCGTCATGTTGCCTGGGGCCCAGGCCCCCGCGCTGGCCAGGCCTTGATGCTGACTTGCCGCGCCCGCGCCCTGTTGGATGGCAGACTTGCGCCCTCCATGGACGATGTGGCAGCGCTTGCAGGCCCGGTTCTGCAGCACCGCATGGCGGTTACCTTTGCAGCGCGCGCAGACGGGATTACCGTTCGCAAACTGATCTCTGACCTTGTTGGGACCCATCTTTGAGCCCCCCGCTGGATCATAGAAAACATCTGGAGCATTGGATCATTTCGGCATTGCGGGGTGCTCGCTAACTTATGGCATGGCCGACCACTTCCTCAGCCAACAAGGATACTGCGCAGGTTGATTCTGACTTGCAGATTCATCAAGCACGCGAAGTTGCGGATGTTTTGCCAGACATTCTGGTCGCCGCCGAACGGATTGCAAACACTGTCACGCTTGGCATGCATGGACGTCGCAAATCAGGCCCTGGCGAAGATTTCTGGCAATACCGTCCTTATACATATGGTGAGCCTGCAACCCGTATTGACTGGCGCCGCTCCGCCAGTCAGGAAGAATTGCAGATACGCGAGCGCGAATGGGAAGCGGCACATACCGTGTGGCTTTGGCCCGATATGACCGGGTCCATGGGCTACCGATCACATCTATCCGACACCGCAAAACGTGATCGTGCTTTGGTTTTGACCCTATCGCTGGCCATGGTTCTGACACGCAGCGGAGAGCGTGTCGGCTTGCTTGGCGCTATGCCAGCACGCGCCGATCGCAAGGCGGCAGAAGCCATTGCGGACATGCTCGGTGCCATGAAAAACCCCACTGCATTGCCGGTTGGGGCGGCACCAAAACGTTTTACTGATGTCGTGGTATTCAGTGATTTTCTGGATTCTGTTGATGATGTGAACGCAGGCATTGCGCGATTGTCGGCCCTTGGCGCGCGCGGCCATCTGGTACAAATCAATGACCCTATTGAGGAAAGTTTTCCGTTCACCGGCCGCGTACAGTTCAGCGAAGCCGAAAGCGGGCTGAAACTGACCGCCGGGCGCGCAGAGGTCTATCGGGCTGCCTATCAGGCAAGGCTTGCCGAGCGCCGCGACCGTCTTCAGGCGTTCTGTCGCAAAATGGGTTGGACCTTTGCGATTCACCATACTGACCGCTCAATCAGCGAAGCTTTGATGGCTCTTTATACACGTCTGACCGACGATGGCACCTCAGATGCCCTTCCCTCCGAACAGATAAGTGGGGCGCTATAAATGCCAATTGCATTCGCAACCCCGTTCCTTCTGACAGCCCTTGTACTTCTGCCCGTCATTTGGTGGCTTCTGCGCCTGACACCTCCCAAGCCGCGCGATGTGCAGTTCCCGCCTACGCGACTGCTGTTGGAGATCATCAAACCGGATGAGACACCGGCACATAGCCCATGGTGGCTCACCGCAATCAGACTGGCGCTTGCGGCGGCAGTGATCCTGGCCTTGGCTGGACCTTTGTGGCAGCCGGATGAAAACCGCGCACCGCTGGCAGGAAATGCCCTTCTCATAATTGATAATGGTTTTGCATCGGCACCAGATTGGACAGCGCGTATGGAGGCTGCAGGCCGACTGATCAACGATGCAGGAGAAAATGACTATCTGATTGCGCTCATGCCAGCTATCCCAGTAGCAGGCCAAATTCTTGCAAGTCCAACTTTACTACCAAAATTGTTATCACCTGCGGAGGCACGCAGCCTTTTGCAGACATTTGAGCCACAAGCTCTGACAATAAACCGCAGCCAGATTGCGGCCAATGTCCGCGCATTTATGGCCTCACCTGATGGTAGACAAATTGCGCAAATCGTATGGTTCTCCAACAATTTGTCCACAGCAGTCCAGAATGATCCTGACGGCAGGGCGGATCAAGCCCTGATTGCAGCAATAAATGACGGCGATGTTCCTGTTATCTTACTACGAGATAATAAGAATTTGCTTGCGCTCAACCCTCCGGTAAATGGCTTGGCTTAAATGACGGTTTCGGCAAGCCGGCTGGATCCAACCGGACAAGATTCAAGGCTGGTCGAAGCCTATGAC
>CAZOCA010000585.1:0-2998 GCA_964578105.1 uncultured Pararhizobium sp. | reverse complement strand
GCTGAACATGGTGCTGAAGATGGTGCTGAAGATGGTGCTGAAGATGGTGCTGAACATGGTGCTGAACATGATTTCGTCTCACGCTATTTCGTGCCAGGCGCAGGCATCCCGGAAGACCCGGTCACCGGCTCCACCCACGCGACGCTGGTGCCCTATTGGGCGGAAAAGCTTGGCAAGACAAAACTCCGCGCGTTTCAGACCTCGGTGCGCGGTGGATTGCTGGTTTGCGAGTTGGCGGGAGACCGGGTTCTGATCTCCGGCCATGCTGTGACCTTTATGGAAGCGCGAATTCGGGTTTCAAAGTGAGATGGTGGATTGGGCGCTCGATGCCAGAAGTACAGACACGGCTGTTACAGGACGCGCAATGAAGGAGCGTTGCTCAGTCGATTAACGATAAAAATGTATCGATGAGTTCAACGTCTTTGGAAATTCCGGGGCCAAACGAACTTTTGTGCGTCCATGACAGCGACAATGCGCTGAAGGCCGTAGCCCAGGACAACAAGTGACCACGGGAAACGTTAAGTCCTGCCGACCATATCTCCGCACGTTTCAGAATTATCTCAGGGCGACTGCTGTAGTCTTCAGCCCCCAGAGGATTGCGAAATGCGTTGGCAAATTCAAATGTACGCTCCCCCAAAACGCCTTTGGCATCGAAGGCGAGATAGCCACGCCCGCTTCCTTTCACATTGTCATGGTGAAAATCACCATGAAGGGGGCGTATATTCGTTTGGTTTGCCAACAAAACTTTCGCAAGGTCGCAGGCCTTTCGGATTGTTTCCTCGGACCCGGATGGGCAATCAGCGGAAAAGGTCGCATCAAACAATGCGCTAAACCGATTATCCAGCGGATCAAGGCTCTCTATTGTTTTGACAGGCATCTGGTGCAACCGGTTTGCCGTCTCCATAAGTGCCAGAGTGGCGGAGGCATCATCACCTGACCGCGTCAAATCACCCAGCAATGGGCCATCGAGCCATTCCATCAAAACGGCAGATTCGGCACGCGCATAAAGATGTGCTGCGCCCCGCCCCTCCTGGGCCGCCAGCAAATCAAAACCGGGAGCCTCGTCCTGCAGATTGTCGTCTTTGTAGATTTTGAGGGCCGCAAAAGTCCCATCATCTCGCGTGACACGCCAAATAGTAGCAATGGGCGTATCGGTGATGTGTTGAGGAGACTGGACAGCAAATTTTGCAAGAAGAGCGATTGGTGGCTTCATGATCTAACAATAACCAAGCCGATTTTGGATGTCCACGTTGGCATCATGGATGTTGCACCCTGTGTTGATTTCTGGAGCCATAGGATTGTCACAAAAATCGCATTCAGAAAGGATCAAGCGCAGCTCACACCAAAAGCCTCTGTTGAACGCTTGCCAAGTGACTTCACACTGTCTTTACCAAATCAGGTTTTGAATGCGACTTTGGTAAAAGATCAGGGCAGTAAACGGTAAGATGACATCAACTGAACACCTATCGACCGTCCGCCTTGGTGAAGCGTGCACACCAGAATACACCAGACTATACGCGATTGGTGATGTTCACGGCTGCCTGGATCAATTGCAGATTTTGAACGCAATCATCGAAAACGACATAGAAAGTCGCCCTGTCCCAAAGTATCAGATCATTTTTCTCGGCGACTATGTGGATCGCGGGCCCGATTCCAGGGCCTGTATCCAGTTTCTCATCGACAAAATGGCAGTTGATCCAAATATCTTTTGTTTGAGCGGCAATCACGAAGACAAGCTGCTGACCTTTTTGAATGACCCCGTCAGCACAGCACACTCCTTTTTGACATATGGGGGTGATCAATTGTCTTTGTCTTATGGCGTCACACCAGTTCCGGTCACAGCGCAGGAACAGGCATTCATCAATTTGCGCGACAGATTGAAATCAGCAATTCCGAAGGAGCATCTTTCCTTCATGGAAAAGCTTCCGACGTCACATGTCGCGGGCGACTATATGTTTGTGCATGCTGGTGTGATGCCTGATAGAGCCCTTGAAAATCAAACTGATCATGATCTGATGTGGACCAGAGCGCCATTTCTGAACCACAAGGAACCGCTGTCCAAAGTCATCATCCATGGCCACACGCCCCATATTGAACCGGAAATTGCAATAAACCGGATCAACGTGGATACGCTTGCCTATGACACCGGTAATCTTACCTGCGTGGCATTGGAAGGTAACGAATATCGGTTTTTGTCGACAAATGCCGACTGACCTGAACCAGTGTCAATTCGCCGCCTTGCGCTCTGTCATTAACTGCTTGCCAGTCGCCAAGTTCAGAAGTGATGCAATCGTGCCCCACCAGTGGCGCTGCGGCCATGCCAGCTTCGACTGTGACGTGATCGCCTTCATAGACACTGGGCAGAATATCCCCGAAGTTCTTCTTGATTGATGCAACTCATTCCAAGCCTACGCACTGCGCTCTGCGCCCCATATCGTGCTGAATTAGAGGCCCAGACTGCGCAAATGGTCGATCGTGTTTTTTGCGAATTTCTTCCAATCCGAAGGGTTGTCATGCTCGGCAACGAGATGATCGGCCTTCGTTTCTCTAAAGAGTGGGGCCAGTTTTGCCCAATCAATGATCCCATCTCCTGTCGCTGTCCAACCGTCGTCGACAAGCGTCCCGATGGGGGCTGTGTCTTTTGTCTGGATCACCAGAATGCGGTCTTTGAACCGCGTTAGCTCGGCACTCGGATCAGCGCCAGCGCGCACAATCCACCCACAGTCGATTTCGAAATAGACGTTTGGAGCCGACAGGATATGATCGATCGGGCGCGTTCCGTCTGGCAGGGCGGCATACTCAAAATCATGATTGTGCCAGAGGACTTTCAGCCCCTGCTTTGCCACGGTTTCGGCACCCATTGCCAATTTCTCTGCAATTGATTTCCAGAAATCCGGCGTATTGACGCGGTCTTCCTTTGCCACAAAGGGCGGGATGAGATAGCGGGCCCCAAGTGTCAGCGCGATGTCGATATATTTTTGTGGTTCGTCTGTCAGGC
>CAZOCA010000584.1:0-2999 GCA_964578105.1 uncultured Pararhizobium sp. | reverse complement strand
ATCTATGTCGGACCTATTGGTGATCATGGTTGGTCCTACCAGCACAATCAGGGACGCCTTGCCATTGAAGAAGCCTTTGGCGACAAAGTCGAAACCACTTATGTGGAAAATGTGTCGGAAGGTCCCGACGCGGAGCGCGCCATTGAACGTCTGGCCCGTGAAGGGTTCGACATGATTTTTACCACCTCATTCGGGTTCATGAACCCGACTGTGAAAGTGGCCGCAAAATTCCCGGACATCCGTTTCGAACACGCCACTGGTTATAAGCGTGCCGACAATGTTTCTACCTATTCGTCCCGCTTCTATGAAGGCCGTTACATCATCGGTCAGATTGCAGCGAAGGTCTCAGAAACCGGAACAGCCGGTTACATCGCTTCGTTCCCGATTCCTGAAGTGGTGCGCGGCATCAACGCGTTCATGCTGGGCGCGCAATCTGTTGATCCGGATTTCAAATTGAAAGTGGTTTGGGTCAACACATGGTTTGATCCAGGCAAGGAAGCTGATGCTGCCAAGGCTCTGATCGATCAGGGCGTTGACATCATTTCCCAGCACACTGATTCACCAGCGCCGCTGCAAGTGGCAGCGGAACGTGGCATCAAGGGATTTGGTCAGGCATCTGACATGATCAGGTTTGCACCGGAAGCCCAGTTGACGTCCATCGTGGACGTTTGGGATGCCTATTACGTATCCCGCGTGCAGGCCGTCATGGACGGCACTTGGGAGTCAACCGACACCTGGGGTGGTCTGGATGCAGATATGGTTGAAATGGCAGCTTATACAAATCTTCCAGACGACGTTGCTGCAGAGGCTGCTGCAACACAGGAATCCATCCATAGCGGTGCGTTTCACCCTTTCACAGGGCCGATCTACAAACAGGACGGTTCCTTGTTGGTGGGCGAGGGAGAGATTGTTGATGATGGAACGCTGCTTGGTATGAACTTCTACGTAAAAGGCGTTGATGGGGATCTCCCACAATAAGCGCCTGACCTATTCGAAACTCCGGAAGCCGGCCACTTGGCCGGCTTCTTGCGATTTATCGATAAGCCGACACAAAGCGGTGACAATTCTTACGAAACGCTCTAAGAATTCATTGTGGCAAAGCATCTTTGGGCGGGGGTGAACTGAATGAGTCTTTGGAAGCGAATGATGGGACGGCGCCCGGAAGTTGAGCCGGTTGTGCCCGCCAAACGTAGCGGCTCCAGAAGGCGTGTCCGCGAAGTTGATGACATCACTGATATTGCCGCAGAAGAAGCTTTTGACGGTGCTTTGACCGAAAGCATTCGCGCCCGCTGGACCTATTGGAACAAGCTTGGCGATCTCGCGCCCGATTTGATCGCCCCTCAGGTTAATCCCATCTACAAAAATGTGCCCGCATGGCCCTCTGATAGGCTGGCGTTCTTGACCATCGAACGGGAAGCCTCAACGATAATGGCTACGGACGGCCTGTCCGATCCGTTTGAGGATCAGAACCGCAGTAGTCAGGGCTTCCGTGTCGAGTTCTTTATGGACATCACCGAACGGCCTCTATCTGAACAGTCGCGTCATATTGCCGTCGAAACGCTGATGACGATTGCTTACAATACGGTTGCGCGGGGAGGTATCGAAGACCTCCTGGATGAACATGGTCTGATTTCCATGGAGATCCCTGAAAGTGATTTACCAGCAACGCATCTCACGTCTGATGGCAGCGCCGGGATGCTGCTCGGCGGCCCAAAGGCTGACTTTGAAACGCTTTATGTTGATGGTCCCTTGGGGGATATTGAGCTTGTGTCACTCACACTTTTGACGGGCCGAGAGACAGACCTGATCCGCAAAAAAGGTGCTGGCGCAAGGGCTGACATTGCCCAAAACCTGCTGGAATCAGGTATTGGGCACCGAACAATCATCGGTCGACCATCGATCATCTAAGGCTTTGTTGCCGAATCTCCCTGGCTCCACATGACAGCCAGCATCTCCATCTACCGCTCGAATACAACAGTGCGATGCTCATTTATGAAGACGCGGCGCTCTGCATGTAGCTGAATGGCTTTCGACAGGACGCTTGCTTCGATTGCACGGCCTTTGGCCACCAGATCATCTGCATTCAGCGCGTGCGTTACACGCTCTGCATCCTGTTCGATAATCGGACCCTCATCAAGATCAGGCGTTACGTAATGCGCCGTTGCCCCAATCATTTTCACGCCCCGATCATAGGCCCGATGATAAGGTTTTGCGCCTTTGAAAGCAGGCAGAAACGAGTGGTGAATATTGATGATTTTGCCAAAATGTTTGGAACTGAACGTGTCGGATAGAACTTGCATATAACGCGCTAGAACCACCAGTTCGGCCCCGGTGCGGCTGACTATTTCATCCAGCCGCATTTCCTGTTCTGCTTTGGTTTCCGGTGTGACTTTCAGCAAATGAAACGGAATTCCAAGGCGCTCAACATCGGCGCGCGTGACGTCATGATTGGAGACGACTGCAACAATCTCGATAGGTAAGACACCCGTTTTCGTGCGGTAAAAGATATCCTGAAGGCAATGGTCAAATTTGGACACCATGACAATACATTTGATCGGCGTCCCGTCTGTAAACAGATGCGTTTCCGCATCAAACTTACTGGAGAAACCAACGACCGCATTTTGCAGGTCTGCTAACGAAACAGAGGCTGGTGCAGAAAATTCAACACGCAAAAAGAACTGCCCATTTCCGTCGGATCGTGTGGTTCCAGGGGCTGGTTGAAAGAACTGCGAGCTTTGGAGAATGTTGCATTCCTTGTCCGCCAGAATTTCAGACAAGCCAGCCACGATTCCGGGCCTGTCCGGGCACGTCAGCGTCAAGATGACGGTCATAAGTTCTCTCTTTTGATCAGGAAATATGTGTTGGTCTTAATGGAAAGCGTAGAAGAGTGCAAAAAATATTTCATCGGAAGAAGCGACCCATTCTGTCTTTCTTTTCAAGAAGATGCCGAAAGGTCCACAACTAATTTCAATTGATATTCAACTGCGATCTGTTCAAGG
>CAZOCA010000583.1:0-3003 GCA_964578105.1 uncultured Pararhizobium sp. | reverse complement strand
AACTTGAACAGTCGGAAATGCCCTTACGCCAATTCGCGAAAGGCTTTTTTGTAGGACTCTCACAATAGTTTTTTTGGGCTTTTTAATAGACGATCGGTCTAATTTTAATCCCTCCCCGCAAATACCCAATATTTGAAACATCAACGTCTCAATTGAAAGTGTCCAAATGAACGAAATGTCCATAGCAGAAAGCGCTGTAACAAAGATCGAAAACTATATAGCCGGAAACCACGCGCCGACGAGCGCAGGTCGGGGGCAGGATGTTTTCAACCCCGCGACAGGTGACGTCACTGCGCATGTTGGTTTTTCGAACCAAGATGATGTTGATGCAGCCGTAAGTGCTGCCAAACGCGCATTTCCAGCATGGGCTGATACGCCACCAATCCGGCGCGCCCGCATAATGAACCGCTTTTTGGCGTTAATGAATGAGAACAAGGACAAGCTTGCTGAAGCGATCACCGCTGAGCACGGTAAAGTATTTTCTGACGCGCGCGGCGAGGTAGAGCGTGGGATTGATATCGTAGAATTCGCCTGTGGTGCGCCCAATTTGCTGAAGGGCGATTTCACCGATCAAGTATCAACAGGTATGGACAATTGGACAATGCGGCAGCCATTAGGTGTCGTTGCAGGCATCACGCCCTTCAACTTTCCGGTCATGGTCCCCGCCTGGATGTATCCGATGGCAATTGCCACTGGAAACACATTCATCCTCAAGCCAAGTCCGACCGATCCCACCCCATCATTGATGATTGCCGAACTCTTCAAGCAAGCCGGTTTACCGGACGGAGTTTTCAACGTTGTACAGGGCGATAAAGAGGCCGTTGACGCCCTTTTGGAGCATGAGGATGTGAAAGCCGTTTCGTTTGTCGGCTCCACACCGATTGCAAATTACGTCTACGAGACTGGTGCACGTCATGGCAAACGGGTTCAGGCGCTTGGCGGCGCTAAAAACCATCTGGTGGTGATGCCTGACGCCGATATCGACAAGGCTGTCGATGGTCTGATTGGTGCCGCTTATGGGTCCGCAGGGGAACGCTGCATGGCGATTTCTGTGGCACTGCTGGTTGGTGATGTTGCAGATCAAGTCGTCGAAAAACTACGGGACCGCGCAAACAATCTGGTGATCGGTTCGGGCATGATCGAAACCAGCGAAATGGGGCCAATTGTATCCAACGCGGCCCGGCAGCGGATCAGCGGCCACATCGATAAAGGCGTCGAAGAGGGAGCCAAATTATTGGTGGATGGTCGTGGCTACACCTCGCCCGACGCTGAAAATGGATTTTTCCTCGGCGCGAGCCTTTTCGACCACGTCACGCCCGAGATGACAATTTACAAAGAAGAGATTTTCGGCCCGGTACTGGCGTGCGTGCGCGTCAATGATTTTGAGGAAGCGTTACAGCTGATCAACAGCCATGAATTTGGCAATGGCGTGTCCTGCTACACACAGGACGGCAATATTGCCCGCGAATTCAGCCGCAGGATTGAAGCTGGAATGGTGGGTATCAATGTCCCGATTCCGGTTCCCATGGCTTGGCACGGGTTTGGTGGCTGGAAGAAGAGCCTGTTTGGCGACATGCACGCCTATGGCCAGGAAGGTGTGCGTTTCTACACCAAGCAGAAATCCATCATGCAGCGTTGGCCGACAAGCATCTCCAAAGGTGCTGAGTTCTCCATGCCGGTTGCAAAATAAAACCAACAAGAAAGGGATTCGCAATGCTGAATTCTGGCTCTGAAAAATTAGAGGGTGGTCCCTTATCCGGCATCACGGTTCTTGACTTCTCTCGCGTTCTTGCGGGTCCCTATTGCACCATGGTTCTGGCAGATTTGGGCGCGCGCGTCATAAAAGTCGAAAAATTCGGCACGGGTGATGACACCCGAGCTTTTCCGCCCTTTGTGGATGCCGAGAGCGCGTATTTCATGTGCTTCAACCGCGGCAAAGAAAGCATCGTTCTCGACATCAAATCACCTCGCGACCGAGATCTGTTGGAAAAACTGCTCGATACATCCGATGTTCTGGTTGAAAATTTCCGACCCGGGGTCATGGAACGGTTAGGCTACGGTCCAGAGCGGTTGGCCAAGACCCACCCACATCTCATCTACACGTCAATCTCGGGCTTTGGTCATTCCGGCCCCATGTCCGAATTGCCGGGATATGACATGGTGGTTCAGGCCATGGGCGGGGTCATGAGCCTGACCGGCTGGCCCGGTGAACGCCCTGCCCGCGTTGGTACAAGCTTTGGTGATCTGGGTGCTGCGTTGTTTGGTGTGATCGGCATCTTGTCGGCATTGTACAAGCGGACCAAAAACGCTCAAGGCGATCGCGTCGATATCGGGATGCTGGATTGTCAGGCCGCGTTGATGGAAACCGCATTGGCGCGCTATGACGTGGAAGGAAAAGTTCCAACCTGTACCGGCGATTGTCACCCCTCGCTTGCACCATTCGAGACATTCGAGGCCGAGGACGAACGTTTTGTGATCGCGGCTGGCAATGATCAATTGTTTTTGCTGATGGCCGATGCGCTCAATGCATCGGACCTTGCCCTTGATCCAGATTTTTCCACCAATGATCTCAGAGTGCGCAATCGCCCCAAGATGGTGGCTGCAATCGACGCTGTCACACGCACAAAACCCGTTCAACACTGGCTTGATGCCTTGAATGAAGCAGGCGTGCCTTGCGGCCCGATCAACTCAATTGACCGACTTCTTGATCATCCCCAATTGCTGTCACGCAACATGATCATTCAAGTCGAAGGTGAAAGCGCCAAGCCGTTTCGGACTGCCGGGAACCCGGTGAAGCTGTCGGCCTATCAGGACATTGACCCTCAACAAGCAACCAGGGCGCCCGCGCTGAACCAACACCGGGAGGTCATTCTGGCCGAGATCATGGCAGGCGCGGAATCATACGATCAGTCGGCGGCAGCCCACGTTGAGTTAGACGATGAGGCCCATGCGGCAAACCCATGGACTGCCATCAAAGACGCAGTCTGAAACACCTTATCTGAA
>CAZOCA010000582.1:0-3008 GCA_964578105.1 uncultured Pararhizobium sp. | reverse complement strand
TCCGTGACATCTGACATGCCATATTCGATATTTGCCCGAACAGTATCGTCGAACAGGATCGGGTCCTGGGTCAAAAGTGCGGTCGCGGCCCGAACGCTTGAAATGCTTTTCGCCGAAATATCCTGTCCGTCGACCAGAACTCGGCCCTTGGTGGGATCAAAGAAGCGCATTGTCAGGTTCATCAAAGTGGTCTTGCCGGATCCGCTGGGACCAACCAGAGCAACTTTTTTTCCTGCAGGAATGGTCAGCGAGAAATCCTGAAGAACAAGATTTTCCTCATCATAAGCATAGCTGACATCTTCAAAGGTGATCTCACCTTTGTTAACCGCCAAAGGACCGGCACTTTTGTCATCATTGATTTTCGGTGCGTGATCGATCAGCGTGAAAATCCGCTTCGCTGCCTCTGTCCCCTGCGTCAACTGGCCCTGCAACGCCGCCAATGCTTTCAGGGGTTGATAGGCCAACATGGCGGCCGTCATGAAACCGGAAAAGCTGCCAAGGCTCAAATTGCCATTGATACCTTGCCAACCGCCATACAGGATTGCGGCGGCAAAACCGACGCCGGTCAATGCTTCCGTCACAGGGCCCATGGCAGATTGCGCACGAGCCTTGCGCATCAGATGGGTGATGATGCGGCGAATGGAGTGAGAAAAGCGGGCTTCCTCAAGGTCTTCCTGACCATAGGCCTTGATGATCCGAACTCCGCGCAACATCTGCCCGATGATGGACGATAAATCACCGGTCTCACGCAGCATTCCGCGCGTTGACTTGCGGATTTTTGTGCGTTGCCGTCCCATGAAGTAAATCGCAAAGGGCGCACCGACCATCACCAGAAGTGCCAGCAACCAGTCCATAACGAACATTGCGCCAACCAGAAATAGGGCGGTCAGTCCATTCTTAACCAATGATGTCAGTGTTCCGGCTGCGGCCTGATTGACCATGCCAACATCCGTCATGAATGCGGAGACGAAACGGCCGCTATGCATGGCCTCCAGGTAGCCGATATCCGCACGGGTGAGGCTCTGGAACATATCCATGCGCAAAGCGCCGACCACCTCATTTGAAATCTTTGCCATAGAGATGCGACTGACATATTCACCGCCAGCACGCAGGATCATTATGCCCATTACCACAATCGGCAGAATGAACAGGAGGCTCTGATCCTTTGCAACAAACACCTTGTCGATGACCTGTTGCATCATGAATGGCAGCGCGCCAGTGGTTGCAGCCATGAACACCATAGCAATCAAAGCAACTGCGAGGTATTTCCAGAGCGGCTTCAGATACACTTTGGCAATGCGGCGTATCAGCTCTTTTGCGGTAAAATCAACAGCATCAAGTGCGTCCGCGCCACGGGAAAAACGGGCAGGCGCCAGCAAATCAACCTCGGCGTCAGCTTCGGTTTTTGCCTTCTTATTTTTTGACTTTGCCAAATCTACACCTGTTTTCCGCCCAGGAACCAGTTACCCCTTAAGCGGCATCCGGATCCATCAGACGATGCAAGTGTACAATAAAATAGCGCATCTGTGCATTGTCTACGGTCATTTGAGCTTTGGTCTTCCAGGCATTATAGGCCGTCGCATAGTTCGGAAAGATGCCGACGACATCCAGTTTGTCCAGATCCTTGAACTCAATATCACTGATATCTTCAAGTTCACCACCGAAAACGAGGTGCAATAATTGTTCGTCTTGGTCACTCATGTTCTCTAAATCCTTTCCGACTTATAGCACTGCCTGTAATACGGCTTATAGTTCAGGCGCTTAATCCGGGCTCTACGATTATCGCCAGTTGCGGACCAGACCCAATAATGGCTTGCCAAGCAACCCACCAGACGCGAACAGAACCCCATGTCTGGGTATAGGTGAATTATAGCTGATCGGGCCACCGGTTTCGCCCCAAAGCAATCCGCCCGCTTCATGCACCAGAAGGTCGGCAGCGGCAAGGTCCCAGTCATGGGCATTTGGTCTAGCAATCGCTGCGGAAATCGTACCCGAAGCGACAAGCGCCAGTCGATAGGCCAATGACGGGATGTAACGGGTCTTTGCCGCTCCCAACGCTTCAAGATCAAGAGCGCGATACATCGGTTTTGATACAGATATTTGCGACCCGGCCAGGCCGTTTTCTTTCGACGCCATCATTATTTTGCCATTCAAAAAAGCGCCGGTGCCGTGCTCCGCAACATACATCTCGTCCCGGCAGGGATTGTAAAGCGCGGCACTGGTCGGTCGCCACTCAGATTGACCTGCAGCTTCGGCACTTGTGCCACTCTTGCGCTCGACAACAGCCACGCTGATGGTCCAGTCCTCAGACCCGTCCATGAATCCTCTCGTACCATCGATGGGATCAACGACAAACAGGCGGTCAGTCGCCAGACGCCCTTCATTGTCCTCGCTTTCCTCCGAAAGCCAGCCATAGTGCGGGCGGGAGCTTGTGAGCATCTCAAGAAGATGCTTGTTCACAGCAAGATCTGCTTCCGTGACCGGAGAGTCCCCTTCTTTCATCCAGACCTGTGGATCTTTGCCAAAATATTGCATGGCGACCGCGCCAGCTGTTCTGGCTGTCGCTTCCAGTAAATCCCGATCCTGCCGATTATGCGTTTGGGGCTTAGCGTCCAGCAAGGGTCAAACCTTCTACGTAGAGGGATGGCGCATTCGTTGCGCCCCGGATTTCCAGATCGGCTGCAGGCACCAGTTCTGCAAAGATCGATGGCAGAGAACCTGCCAAGGTCAATTCGCTGACTGGAAATGCAATTTCTCCATTTTCCACCCAAAAGCCGGATACGCCACGGCTGTAATCACCCGTGACGAGATTTGCGCCATGGCCGATGAAATCCGTCACAATCAGCCCTTTTTTCATGGCTTTGATCATATCTTCCGGTGCTTCCTTGCCCGGCTCCATCCACAAATTCGTCGCTGATGGCCGAGTGCCGCTTCCGGCAAAAGACGCGCGCCCATTGGACGACAGATCCAGTTCCCGCGCGCTATAGCCATCCAGAAGCCAGGTTTTC
>CAZOCA010000581.1:0-3020 GCA_964578105.1 uncultured Pararhizobium sp. | reverse complement strand
GTCTCCAAGGAATTGGGAGTGAATTTCCGGGCCACATCCGGCCCGGTGATAACCAAAGCGGGTGATCTGGCGGCGCTTTTGACCAATCTGGAAGAGCGCGATGTCTTGTTCATTGATGAAATTCATCGCCTGAGCCCGGCTGTTGAGGAAATCCTGTATCCGGCGATGGAGGATTTTCAGCTTGATCTGATCATCGGGGAAGGGCCAGCAGCACGGTCGGTTCGCATTGATCTGGCGCGCTTTACACTGGTGGCTGCCACAACACGGATTGGATTGCTGACCACACCGCTACGTGATCGGTTTGGAATTCCGATCCGGCTCAATTTTTACACAAATGAAGAGCTGGAATACATCGTCACGCGCGGTGCGCGGTTGATGCAAGTTGGTATTTCAAAAGACGGCGCTGAGGAAATTGCACGGCGCTCCCGAGGGACCCCCCGGATTGCCGGACGTCTGCTGCGCCGGGTGCGTGATTTTGCAATCGTGCAATCGGGTGGCGAGATCACCCGTCAGGTGGCTGATGCAGCTTTGCTGCAGTTGGAAGTGGATGCAGCGGGAATGGATGCGCTGGATCGGCGCTACATTGGGACTATCGCGCAGAACTTTGGTGGCGGACCCGTGGGTATCGAGACCATTGCGGCCTCCTTGTCAGAACCGCGCGATGCCATTGAGGAGATCATTGAGCCCTATCTTATCCAACAGGGCTACATCCAGCGCACCCCGCGCGGACGTATGCTGACACCAAGGGCATTCAAACATATGGGAATGGCTGCGCCTAAGAGCTTCAAAGAACAACAGGCCAGCCTGTTTGAAGAGGATTCGTAGAGAGCGTGACTGAAATTGATTTCAGTGGTGAGGGCGAAGGTGTTTACCCAATCGATGGCACGCTTGTTGAGGGTGTGCATGAGCGTCCGCTGCGGGTTTACTTTGAGGACACAGATTTTTCAGGCGTGGTTTATCATGCCGCCTACCTGAAATTCATGGAACGGGGCCGCAGTGATTTCTTGCGCTGTCTGAAACTCAGCCATGCGGTTCTTTCGGACAGGGGCATGGCTTTCGGCGTGGCACATATGGATATTCGGTTTTTGGCTGGTGCCGGGATTGACGATCTGTTGTGCGTCAGAACGAAACTTGTCCAAAGCTCCGGTGTTCGGCTGGTTTTTGAGCAGGTTGTTCAGCGCCAGAGCACACCTCTTGTAATTGCAAGGGTTACCGTTGCTCTTATCAAGGGTGGTAAGCCGCAGCGTTTGCCCGCTGACATGCAGACCCTTTTCCAGGATATTTCCATATCTAATTGATCGAGTGCATTTCAGTTTTACTGAGCGTACTTACGATAAATTAACCCTGATAAAGTCTTAATCGCTTTGGAATGGGTGCGGGATTCTGCCGCGTTCCAATTGGGTAATTCAAGGGTTCTTGCGGTGTTGACGCCCTTATATTGACATAGTTTTTGAAGACACACGCTGGCTATGCATGCCTGATGTGGGGACTGCATCTGTCTGCATGGCCGAAACGGCTTCTTGAGCACGCATTGAAGGAATACATGATTATGGAAGATCTCGGCCAAGCGGCGCTGAATGGGGGAGCGAATATTTCGCTCTGGTCCCTGTTTCTGCAAGCGCATCTGATTGTGAAAATTGTCATGATTGGATTGGTGCTGGCATCTGTGTGGTGTTGGGCCATTGTGATTGACAAATCCATTCTTTATCGGCGCGCCAAAGCGCAGATGGACCGCTTTGAGCAGGTGTTCTGGTCCGGCCAGTCACTGGAAGAGCTGTATCGCAGTTTGTCGCAGCGCAACAATACCGGCTCTGCCGCCCTGTTTGTCACTGCGATGCGTGAGTGGAAACGAACCTATGAAGGCGGTGCACGATCTGTCGGCGGCCTTCAGATGCGCCTTGATAAAGTGATGGATGTGGCCATTTCTCAGCAGGTTGAACGCTGGGAACGGCGCCTTTTGATCTTGGCAACTGTCGGTTCGGCAGGTCCTTTTATCGGCCTGTTTGGAACGGTCTGGGGCATCATGACCAGTTTCCAGGCGATTGCGGCTGCCCAGACAACCAATCTTGCTGTTGTTGCCCCCGGCATTGCTGAGGCTTTGCTGGCAACTGCGCTTGGCCTGTTGGCAGCCATTCCAGCTGTTATTGCCTATAATAAATTCAGCAGTCAGTTGGGTCGTTTGACCACACGGCTTGAAGGGTTTGCTGATGAATTTTCAGCCATACTTTCACGTCAGATGGATGAAAGGGCCTAATCCATGGCAATGAATGTTGGCAGTGGCAGACGGAGCGGTGGACGGCGCCGAGGCGGACGTGGGCATCAGCCACCCATGAGCGAGATCAATGTGACGCCAATGGTCGATGTGATGCTGGTTCTGCTGATCATCTTCATGGTGGCAGCACCTCTTCTGACCGTTGGTGTGCCGATTGACCTGCCGGAAACTTCAGCACGGCAATTAAGCGGTGATACGGAACCAATCAGCATTTCCATCAATGCAGATGGCGTTGTGTTTTTGCAGGAAACGGAAATCCCCATTGATGAGGTGGTTCCGAAACTGACTGCTATTGCCCAAAATGGTTATGAAGAACGCATTTATGTGCGTGGTGATCGAAACACAGATTACGGAACAATTATGCAGCTGATGGGAACCATCAGCGCGGCTGGTTTTACCCGGCTTGGGCTGGTCACCACTGACCAGTCATCCAACAATTAGGATTGTTTACAAACTCTGATGAAGACCGGTTTAATCCTTTCCAGCGTTGCCCATATGGCCATTATGACGTGGGGTGTGCTTGCTCTGCCAGAACCTGCACGTCTGGAAGCACCTGAAATAGACGCGCTGCCGGTTGAAATTGTTCCTTTTGAAGAATTGTCGCAGAAGCGGGTCGGGGATCTGAAGGCTGAGCCGGACACGCCACCACCGCCCGAGCCTGAACCGACACCGCCAACACCCGTTGAGACCGAAACCCCGGTTGAAGAACCTCAGGAAGAGCCTGCCCCAAAAGTTGTTGAGGCAACGC
>CAZOCA010000580.1:0-3028 GCA_964578105.1 uncultured Pararhizobium sp. | reverse complement strand
ACTGATGACCTGCCATAACGGCATTGTGCAACACCTCACCCATGCCGTGCAGTCGCTGGAATTCAAACGCCGGATTACCTTCATCAGCAGCCATGGCCTGCACAGCAGCTATGGTGTGCGCATTGTGGGTGGCAAATTGCGGGTAGATGCGGTCGGCGCAGCGCAGCAGCTTTCGCGCACATGCGATGTAGCTGACATCGGTGGAGGCTTTGCGCGTGAAAACAGGAAACCCATCCAGCCCGAGAACCTGAGCCCGTTTGATTTCAGTGTCCCAATAGGCCCCTTTTACGAGGCGCACCATGATGCGCCGGTCCAGATTAACCGCCAATGCGTGCAACCAGTCGATGACAAAGGCAGCCCGCGGCCCATAGGCCTGGACCACAACGCCAAATCCATCCCAGTCAGCCAGAGCCGGGTTCGACAGAATGCTTTCAATCACATCCAGAGACAGATCGAGCCGATCCTGCTCCTCTGCGTCAATATTGAATCCCATATTGGCTGATTTTGCTAAGCTCGCCAGGGCCAAGGTCCGATTGACCAGTTCAGGCACAATCCGGTCTTTCTGAGTTGCCTCATATCTTGGATGCAGGGCGGACAGCTTTACGGAAATGCCCGGGTTGTCGCGAATGTCACTGCTCTCGCAGCTTCTGGCGATGGTGCTGATGGCATCGGAGTAAGACAGGTGATAGCGCTTGGCATCTGCCTGAGTGCGGGCCGCCTCCCCCAGCATGTCATAGGAATAGGTGAAACCGCGCTCTTCCTGTTTGGCGGCGCGTAGCATCGCTTCGTCAATGTTCCGACCCAGAACGAATTGCTGGCCCAATTCACGCATCGCCTGTGCCACCGCAGTGCGGATAACGGGCTCGCCAACCCGTTTGAGCAGCGAACGCAAAGTTCCGGCAATTCCTTCGTCTTCGCGCAGAACAGTGCCAGTCAGCATCAGCGCCCATGTGGATGCGTTTACCAAAGAGGAGTTGGACTTCCCCAGATGTGCCCCCCAATTGGATGGCGAGATTTTATCTTCAATCAACGCATCGATTGTGTCGCTGTCAGGTACCCGCAACAAGGCTTCGGCCAGGCACATAAGTGCAACGCCTTCCTTTGTCGAAAGACCGTACTCAGACAGAAAAGATTCCATCAAACCCGGGTTCCGGACCTTACGAACGTCTTCCACCAGCTTTGCGGCTTCCAGTTTGACCGAGGCCGCCATATCGGGCGTTTGTTCTGCAAGCTCAATCAATTGCCCCAGAGCGGCCGCCTCGTCTGACAACACGTGGTCGCGGATTTTTTCTCTTAATTGAGAAAGATCGGCAGAAGCATCATTCAGCGTGTTCATGTCATGAGCCCTTGTTGTGCGCTCGAAATTAAGCCCGACGTCGATGTTGACTTAGAAGGAACTCAGTCACTTTGTCTGCTGGGAACATATTATAAGCATCAAATTCGTTTTTTTTCCCGCAAACGTGATTCAAGACGTATTATCTCCTGATAAATCGATGTTTTTCAGGAATTTTCCCCGTGAATGAAACAGAATTTTATGCAGATGATCTTGATGGCTTCGATGAAAAGATTCTCAGGGTTCTGGCCCGCAATGGCCGGATAACTGTCACCCAATTGGCAGAGACAATCGGCCTGTCAAAATCGCCCTGCCAGGTGCGGTTAAAGCGTTTGGAATCAGAAGGTTATATACTTGGCTATCGTGCTGTCCTGAATGCGCGGAAGCTGGACCGTGCCCACATTGCCTTTGTTGAGGTCAAGTTAAAGGACACACGCGAACCTGCGTTGCAGGCGTTCAATCTGGCAGCCCATAAGGTGGGTGAAATTGAAGAGTGCCACATGATTGCGGGCAGCTTTGATTATCTTCTGAAAGTCAGAACCAAACACATTTCCGAATATCGCCGCGTTCTGGGCGAAACCATCTCCGGTTTGCCGCATGTGGCACATACCAGCACGCATGTGGCTATGGAATCAGTCAAAGATCGCGGAGTGTGACCCTCAGGCGTCATGGCCCTTCAGCCATTGACTGATCAAGCTGCGCAAATGATCCCCGCTGAAACTTGGGAAATTGCCGCCAGGCCTCCGGCTTTGCGCGTTTTATCAACTCTGCAGCCATCATACAGGTCCTTTCGGTCAGATATGCACACTCATCTTAGCAATTCCTGGCCCGCTACCGACCTAGTTTAATGGCATCCAGTTCTGCCAGATCACTATCTGTGAGCAAATTGAGATCCATGCCACGTGTCAGCAGAAAAATGCGGGCTGCTTCTTCCAGCTCCTCCATCGCGAAAACGCTGTCTCGTATGGATTTGGCAGCCACAACTGGCCCGTGGTTGCGGATGATTATTCCGGAATGTTTTTTGGCAAGCTTCTGAATTTCCGGCCCGAGTGATTTGTCTCCCGGCCTTTTGTAAGGGGCTGCAGCGATCGGACCAACGCGCATATGAACGTAAGGCGTTGCTGGCGGCAACATATTTGCGTCATCGGTATCCTTCATGCAGGACAAACAGACGCAATAGGTGGAATGAAGATGGGTGACGGCTTTGGCCTCGGACCGCCCGTGATACATGGCCAAATGTAGAAAGTCTTCCTTGGTGGGTTTGTCGCCCGCAACATGGTGCCCATCGTCATCCAGTTTCGACAAAGTTTCAGGCTCAAGAAATCCAAAGCTGGAATTTGTTGGCGTCATCAGGAAACCGCCAGCTTCCAGACGACAGGACAGGTTTCCGCTCGAACCGGGCGTCAAGCCACGCTCAAAAAGGGACCGTGCCAACAGCACCATTTCGTCCCGTTGTTTTGTTTCACTGCTCATTGCAGACATTCCAGTGCGTGTTGAAAGAAGTTTTCATCACCAAAGTTTCCCGATTTCAAGGCAAGTGCAATATCGAATGCACCGCTTCTGGTATAGGTCCAGGGCACGCCTGGCGCTATTTCCTGGCCAATTTTCAATTGCTTAACAGACAAGGCTTTTGTGACGGCGCCAGAGCTTTCACCACCCGCCACCACAAAACGACGATCTCCGATCTGCAGGGCA
>CAZOCA010000579.1:0-3029 GCA_964578105.1 uncultured Pararhizobium sp. | reverse complement strand
GACCACGCGCTGGCATTGGCGGCGGAGCCCGAATTGGTGATTGCGGACGAACCCACAACAGCGCTTGATGTTTCAGTTCAGGCGCAAATTATTGATGTTTTAAAGGAGCAATGCTCAGAACATGGCGCATCGGTGATCCTGATCACGCATGATATGGGCGTTATCGCCGAAACTGCTAACCGCGTGGCCGTTATGTATTCGGGGCGTATTGCAGAGATCGGTCCTGTGAAAGACATTATCCAAAATGCGATGCACCCTTATACATCGGGGCTTATGGGGTCGATTCCAACGCTCGCGCAAGAAGAAGATCGTTTGGTCCAGATACCCGGCTCCATGCCGCGCCTGAGCGACATTCCTGCCGGATGCGCCTTTAATCCGCGTTGCGAGCGCGTTTTTGACAAATGCCGCGCAGATCGTCCTGATCTCATTAAAATGGGTACCCGCGAAGTCGCATGCTGGCTTTATGATGAAACAATTATGGCCAAGGGAAAGAACACATGACCCAGCCGCTCATCAATGTTGAACATCTAACGCGCATATTCGACGTCTCAAAACCGTGGCTAAACCGCCTTATCGAACGCGAGGAAAAACAATATCTCCGCGCGGTCGATGATGTCACTTTTCAGATCGAAAAAGGTGAAACACTGGCCTTGGTCGGTGAATCCGGCTCAGGCAAATCAACCATCGCCAAAATGCTGGTCGGACTCCTAAAGCCGTCTGAAGGCACCGTTCTGTTCGACAACAATCCCATGCGCATGGATACGTCTGACGAAATGCAGGAGTTGCGCAAACGTTTTCAAATGATCTTCCAAAGCCCCTATGCCAGCTTGAACCCACGCTGGAAAGTGGCCGACATAATCGCCGAACCCATGACCGTGCTGGGCATTGAAACAGACCGGAATCAAATTAGCAGCCGTGTTGACGAACTACTTGTTTTGGTTGGATTATCGGCAAAGGACGGCAGCAAATTCCCGCATGAATTTTCAGGCGGCCAACGCCAACGCATTGCCATTGCACGCGCCCTTTCCGCCAATCCGGAATTCATCGTCTGCGATGAACCGACATCGGCATTGGACGTTTCAGTGCAAGCGCAGATATTGAACCTTATGCGTGATTTGCAAGATGAGCTCGGCCTCACCTATTTGTTTATCAGTCACGACCTTTCCGTTGTGCGCCATATGGCAAACCGTATTGGCGTGCTGTATCTGGGCGCACTTGTGGAAGTGGCTGAAAGCAAAACGCTGTTCAAAGACCCGAAGCACCCCTACACGCGCATGTTGCTCGATGCGGTACCGGACCTTGAAATGGTCGGGCGTGAACGCAAGGAAATTGAAGGTGAGATACCCAATCCCATCAACCCGCCATCGGGTTGTACCTTCCATCCGCGTTGCCCATTTGCCAACGAACGATGCAAGAAAGAAGTACCTAAATTGATGCAAGCAGGTACTGGCGTTGCCGCATGCCATGCGGTGCAAGAAGGCCGGATTTAGGGTTTCCCCATATCCAGCAGGCCGGCCGTGCCATTTTCGCGGATAAATCCTGCCATCCGACCATCGGGCGAAAACCGCACATCGATAACCGGCGAGCCGTCAGCATCAGCAATATACCCAAAGCCATCATCCTTGCGGTCAAACAGGGCGACGCCCCCTGCCGCATAGCCGATCAAAACCTGGCGCGAACGCGGTCTTGATCGAACCGAACGCACAATGCCCACACCGCCCTCAAATACCGCAGCTTTTTGGCCCAAAGGGCCATTGGAGCCCGCAAACGGCCACATCACCAATACATCAGCGCCCGCTGTGAGCATGTTCCGGCCATCTGATGTCCAGTCAAAAGACAGCGGCTTGGTCGGATATCCGCCCATTTGGCCGTGCTTTTCATCAGGATCACTAATCTTCCAAACATGCAGCGCGTTTTCCAGCATCGACGTCACACAGAAGCGCCCATCGGTGGAAAAGCCGATGGAAAGGTGCGATCCTTTCCATTCCAAAAATTTTTGCCTGTCCGGCTGATTGGGCGTTATCAGCAGCGCGCCACCATAGACCGCTGCGCCTAGCCATTTGCCATCAGGCGAAAAGTTCAATGCACTCACAGATGATGGCGCAGTAATTTCAGTCGGCTCTTCACCCTCTTTGGCGAGATAAATCGTCTTGCCGCATGACCAGGCCACATGGTTGCGCTGCGAACAGGCAACGCAATCGACCCATTTTCTACCTTCGTGGATTACTTCAATTGCGCCATCGGCGCCAATCCGCTTCAATTTGCCATCATCACCAGCAGTGTAAAGCGCATCGCCCTTCCCATTGGCCGCCATACCCAATATGGCACCGTCATGCACCTCAAGTGCATTGAAGCTGCCATCGACCGCGCAAAGACGAACCTTGCCATCGCCGCCCGCGACGGCGAGCACCGTGCCTATGAAAGCGGAAGCCGTGGCCTGCGCTTCAAACCGGTATTGCTTCATAGCGCCAGCGGCTTCAAATGGATCCATTAAGCATCGACCCGCGTTTTCATGAAGCCATCTTCAATAATATCGCGTGGCAAATCCCGGCCAATAAAAACGATACGGCTGTAACGATCTTCGCCATCACGCCATTCGCGCTGGAAATCACCCTCCAGCATCATATGCACGGCTTGCGCAACATAGCGACGGTCATCGTCTTTAATGTCCAATATGCCTTTCATACGCAGCATATCGATGCCAAATTCCTGCCCGATCATCTGAATCCAGGGAAAGAATTTTTCAGGATCGATCTTGTCATGTGTCGAAAACGAGAAGCTTGAGACATGGTCATCATGGCGGCTCGCATCGAGATTTCCATGGTCGTGGTCATGATGATGGTGGTCATGGTGGTGGTCGTGATCGTGGTCATGATGATGGTCGTGGTCGTGGTCGTGGTCATGCGCATCAAAGTCTTTGGCGAGAAAATCTGCATCACCATCCAAAATACGATCCAGCGCAAAGGCGTCCTGCCCCAAAAGCTTGTCCAGCGGCACATTGCAGCGCTCAGCGCGCTCAATGCGGCATG
>CAZOCA010000578.1:0-3033 GCA_964578105.1 uncultured Pararhizobium sp. | reverse complement strand
TCAAAGAGTAGACCATGTCAGAGCATCCCCAATTTCCTTCTTCAAATCGCCTTGTTTATGATCAGGCTGCGCGCAATTTCAACGAGGCGCTGCCCATTGGCAATGGTCGCCTAGGGGCCATGATTTATGGCGGAAACGGGCTGGAGAAGGTCTCGCTGAATGAGGATACTTTATGGGCAGGTGGTGCGGCCCCGAAACCGAGGCCCGAGGCTGCTGCTGCATTGCCGGAGATACGACGGTTGTTGTTCTCTGGCGCACGCGATGCTGCAGAAAAGCTCATAGAGCAGGATCAACTGACAGAGTTCAATCAGCCTTATCTGCCTGCAGGCGACCTTCTGATCCGGTGGCCTGATGCCTTGCACGATGCTGACACGTTGCGCAGCCTGGATTTGAATGATGCTGTGGCAAATGTTGTGTCGACCGCGCCGGGGTTGCGGGTTACGCGCTCCTATTTCGCCAGCGCGGTGGATCAGGTGGTCACCATTCAGGTGGAAAGTGACGGCAAGCCGCTCTCGAATGTCCAGTTAAACCTGCAGGCCAAATTGCAGAGCCAAGTTGCTGCATCTGAATCGGAAATCGTCTTGAGCGGTCGCGCACCCAGCGATGTGTTCTGGGAGGATGTGGGGTCAAATACGACAGCTGCGCACAGGGTTAGCTATGATGCGGATATATCGCGACACTACGTCATTGTGTTGCATGCAATTTCCAAAACCGGATCGATTGATGCGTTGGAAGACAGCCTGTCCATCACAAATGCCAGCGATTTCACAATCCTGGTTGCCATCGCAACAGGAGATCGATTGGAAGACGCGTTGCAAATGTGCCGCCAAACGCTGAGCAAGGCTGCGGCCAAATCGATGGAAGACATCCGCAAGGCGCATATTGAAGACTATGGAGCATTGTTCAATCGGACAAAACTCCAATTCAAGCCGGATCAACCCACAACCGCGCTCACGACCGATCAGCGCCTTCAAAGGTTTTCCGTCAACGGCGATGATCCAGCTCTGTTCAGTCAACTCTTTGATCTGGCTCGATATCTGATGATTTCCAGCAGCCGGGCTGGTACGATGCCTGCAAATCTTCAGGGCATCTGGAATGAAGACATCATGCCGCCCTGGTGGTCCAATTATACAATCAACATCAATACCGAGATGAATTATTGGCCCGCCGAAGTTTGCGGGTTGGGCAGCTGTCACACAGCGCTGATTGATTTCATCTGTGATCTTGCAATGGCCGGGCGGGAGACCGCTAAGGTTCATTTTGGTTGTCATGGCTGGGTGGTCTGCCACCAGACCGATTTCCGGCGCCAGACAACCCCGGTTGGTTTCCGGAATGAAACCACATATGAAGGCCCCGCCAAATGGGCGATGTGGCCTTTTGGCGGGGCTTGGCTATCGCTGCATTTGTTTGAGCATTTTCGTTATGGCAATGACCGCAAGTTCCTGCGGGAGCGCGCTTATCCAGTGATGAAAGGCGCGGCGGAGTTTCTGTGTGACTGGCTGATCGACGATCCTCAAAACCCTGGTTCTTTGACAACAGCGCCCTCCACATCTCCGGAAAACACCTATCGGCACCCGGATGGGTATGATTGCGCGGTTGGAATCGGATCAGCGATAGACATTTCAATAGCGCGGGCGCTTTTCAAAGCCGTTCTGGCGGCTGACCGGGAATTGGGTGGGTCGGATTTTGATTTTGCTGAAGTCTTGAAGGCAAAATTGTCGGCTTTGCCAGAATTGAAACTGACAGATGATGGTCGGATCATGGAGTTTGATCAGGATTGGCCGGAGGCCGAACATCCGCACCGCCACATCTCGCAGCTTTTTGCGCTGTGCCCAGGCAATGAAATCAGTCTCATTGACACACCGGAACTGGCCCGGGCGGCCGTTCGCACGCTCGATGCTCGCGGTGACAGTGGAACAGGCTGGTCGTTGGTCTGGAAAGCCATTTGCTGGATAAGGCTGGGTGAGGGCGAGCGGGCCTATGAGCTTTTGTGCAAAGTTTTGAAGCCGCTGCCTTCCGACACTTTCACGATGGGAGATACAGGTGGCGGCATTTATCCCAATCTGTTGACGGCCTGCCCACCCTTCCAAATTGAAGCCAATTTTGGACTTGCTGCCGCGTTGTCGGAGATGATTGTGCAGGATCATTGCGGGCCCATTCATCTGTTGCCAGCATTGCCAGATGCTTTGGCCAGTGGAAACGCGACCGATTTGCACCTGCGCGACCAGTTGAGACTTAATATTTCCTGGCACAATGGCGCATTGATTTCCGCTGTTGTATCAAGCGCAACAACGCAGCAAAAATCCTTTTGGTATCGGGGCCAAGTTTGCAAAATCGATTTTACGCCCAACGTCAAAGTTGAAGTTGCAGCATTCTTTACGGCGAAAATGGCTGTTGGCTGAGGCAGAAAAGGACAAAGGGGTGACCAGTAATTCAGTGAAACAATCCGGAGGCGAAAATACGCCCAACATACATGATGTAGCGCGCAAGGCAGATGTAGCGGTTGGAACCGTGTCACGCTTTTTGAACGGCTATAACATACGCGAAGGCAATCGAAAGCGCATCGAAGAGGCCATAGAGGCGCTTCAGTTCAGGCGTAACAATGCAGCTGCCGCCATTCGCAAAACCCACAGCCAGTTTGTCGGATTTATTCTGCCCGCATTTGATGAATTTCATACAGAGGTGCTTGCAACAGTCATTCAGGATATGCGGCAACGCGGCTATGTCGTGCTGCCATATTCTGATGGCGCAGAACGGCTGTATTTGCCTGATGCACTGGATTACTTTCGCGAGCACCGTGTGTCGGCGCTGATACTATCGGGTGATGTTGGCTACCATGATCATGCGCGAGAGCTACGTGAGCTTGGCATTCCGCTCATTCTCTACAGCAATGATATGTTGGGTCTGGAAGTTGATCGTGTCCTTGTGAGTGATGCTAAATCGGCTTATCGGGCCACTCAATATCTTCTGGAGATGGGCCACACTGATATCGCAATTCTTGCTGGTAACATGGGAGATACAACGGCTCAGGGT
>CAZOCA010000577.1:0-3045 GCA_964578105.1 uncultured Pararhizobium sp. | reverse complement strand
CATTGAAGCTGGGGGGTCTTCTTTACGCGATCATGCCCAGACCGATGGGAGCCTCGGTTATTTTCAACACCGGTTTTCAGTCTACGACCGTGAAGCAGTGGAGTGCCAGCGCGATGGCTGTGAAGGTGTGATTGAAAAATTCACCCAGAATGGGCGATCCACCTATTGGTGTCCGTCCTGTCAGCGTTAACCGCTGTCTGATCCACGCACAGACTGCTTCAGGGGAATGACCGGCGTCGGCTGATCTGGTTTTTTGACCACGGGTTGAATTTCTATTTCACCAACTTCCAGATCTTCAATGCGTTGGCTGCGCCGCACCACTTTGTTGGTGGAAATCAGAATATCGTCAATATCCTTATTGGCCTGGCGGAAGTGGGTCTGCAGCTTGTTGACGCGGTCATCAAGCCGAAGCGTATCATCACGCAGGGCGGCAACTTCCGCTTGAATGACATGGGCCAGTTCCCGCATGCGGGCATCTTTCAAAATGGCCTGTACAACCTGAATCGACAGCATCAGCAACGATGGTGAAACAATCACGATGCGGGACCGTTGCGCCTTTTTGACAAGGTCTTCAAATTGTTCGTGAATGGCCGCAAAGACCGATTCCGAGGGCACGAACATGAACGCTGTGTCCTGGGTTTCACCCTTGATGAAATACTTGTCCGCAATTGCTTTGATATGCACATCCACATCTTGCTTGAAACGGCTCGTGGCGTGTTTCTGTGCTTGCAAATCCGGCGCATCCTGCAACAGATTATAGGCTTCCAGCGGAAATTTAGCGTCAATCACAAGGCTGGGTGAATCATTTGGCATGAACACAAGACAGTCAGGCCGTGTGTTGTTGGTCAGAGTGGATTGGAAGGAATAGGCGCCATTCGGCAGCCCGTCGGCAACAATCGTTTCCATCCGCATCTGGCCAAAGGCACCACGTGTTTGCTTGTTGGCCAGGATTTGCTGCAATTGCACCACCTGGCCGGACAACTCGGTAATATTGGTTTGCGCCCGGTCGATGACGGCCAGCCTTTCCTGCAATTTGGAAAGGCTCTCCTGTGTGCCCTTGCTGCTTTCGCTGACAGAGCTGTTAAGGCGCTGACCCATGCCATCAAGCCGCTCATTCACGCCGCGCATCAACTCGCTTTGCCGGTTTGACAACACATCCGACATGGTGCGCACCTGACCGGTAATCTCGCTCTGGGTGCGCGACATATCGAGCAAACGGGATTCCAGCTCCTGCGCTCGGCGCTGGGCGTCTTCTACCACTCTTGCCTGCGCTGCCCTGGTTTTGCTTTGTGAGCGCAGCAGCAGCCAGGCAAACAGGACAAGCGCCACCGCACCGGCGATCAGCAGATCGCGGCCAATGATAATGATGTCACCAAATTGAAAAATGGGCTCAAGCATGGCCTTTCATATCTGATTCGCCGCCGCTTGTGGCAAACTGCATTGACCAGCCTGCCGCAATTCCTTATCTCGTCCTTGAATAAAGAAGGACAAGACGATGGCAGTTCAGAATCTGGTCATCTTGCCGGATGATCAACTGCGCAGAATCTCGAAGCCGGTTGTTGATTTTGGCGATGATCTGCAGACGCTTTTGGAAAACATGCTGGAAACCATGTATGACGCGCCGGGCATTGGCTTGGCCGCGATCCAGATTGGTGTGCCAAAACGGGTTGTAACGGTTGATTGCTCCCGCGAAGAAGACGAGCCCAAAAACCCGATCTTCCTGATCAACCCGGAAGTCATCTGGACATCGGAGGAAACCTCCATCTATGAGGAGGGGTGTCTGTCCATTCCAGAGTATTTTGAGGAAGTGACACGGCCAACTGCGTGCAAGGTGCAGTATTATGATCGCACCGGCAAACAGCAGGAGCTGGAAGCTGATGGATTGCTGGCCACCTGTTTGCAACACGAAGTGGACCACCTTAACGGCGTGCTGTTTATCGACTATATATCAAAACTGAAGCGGGACCGGGTGGTGAAAAAATTCACCAAGGCGCTGAAACAGAAATCCGCCTGACGGGCTGGAAACCAGGGACTATTCACCATGCCATTGCGCGTTGTTTTTATGGGCACGCCGGATTTTGCGGTCGGCCCTCTCATGCAGATCGTGGGAGCCGGGCACAATGTGGTTGCCTGCTACAGCCAGCCGCCGCGCAAAGCGGATCGTGGTATGGAATCGCGTAAATCCCCGGTTCAGAAAATGGCAGAATCTTTCAATATACCGGTTGAGACGCCCACAACGTTGAAAGACAGCATCGCTCAGACGATCTTCAAAAGTCACAAGGCTGATGTGGCCGTGGTTGTGGCCTATGGCCAATTATTGCCAAAACACATTTTGCTGGCACCCAGACATGGTTGCCTCAACCTTCATGCCTCCAAACTGCCGCGCTGGCGCGGCGCAGCGCCTATCCAGCGCTCCCTGATGACTGGTGATACGGAAACCGCTGTTGCGGTTATGAAAATGGACGAGGGTCTCGACACAGGCCAGATTGCGATGGAAGAAATCGTTTCCATCGACCCGAATATGACGGCTGGCGATTTGCATGATCAATTATCGATTATCGGCAGCGATCTCATTCTGGAAGCACTCGAGCAGCTTGAAACAAAAGCGCTGTCCTTGCGGGAACAGAAGAAAACCGGCGTGACTTACGCCAACAAAATCTCCAAATATGAAACCCGCATCAAATGGAGCCGTAACGCCAAGGATGTTCACAACCACATTCGAGGCATTTCACCGTTTCCTGGCGCCTGGTGTGAATTTGAATCAGGTGGACAGAAAGAACGGTTGAAGGTTCTGCGTTGCCTTAAAATGGAAGGCGAAGGCGTTCCCGGTGAAATCCTTGACGATCAAATGACCATTGCCTGCGGCAAGGGTGCGGTCCGTCTGGAGGAAGTCCAACGGGCAGGCAAAAGACCCATGAGCGCGGACGAGTTCCTGAACGGCGCGCCAATCAGCAAGGGCGCGGTTCTCCTTTAGAGCTTTTCTTGTTTATACGGAAACGTTTGACCGGACTTGCGCGTTTACTGGCGAGGCACAGGCCACGTGGT
>CAZOCA010000576.1:0-3046 GCA_964578105.1 uncultured Pararhizobium sp. | reverse complement strand
CGCTATGAAGGCGTCGGCAAACATGCGGGCACGCTCTATGCCCGTGTTGTGATCAAATCTTTGTTCCTGCATGGCCGCGACAAGGTGCCAGTTGCTGATCTGATTGCTGCCTTTGGACATGTGGGCGCGTCACCACCCAAAGACGAGGCATTGGTTGCAGCACTGGCTTAAGTGGGTATGCGCTTCAGAATCAGATGGGTACCGGCCATTTGCGATAAACCTCAGCAATGGCAGAATTGACCTCGTCACTGAGCTTCACATCTTTGGCCGCAATATTGGTTTTTAACTGTTCCATGCTTGTGGCCCCGATAATCGCAGAGGTCATGAATGCGCGCTGCAGACAAAATGCGAGCGCCATCTGTTCGGGTACTAAATTGTAGCGTTTGGCAATCTCCAAATAGGCCGTAAGCGCAGGTTTAGAATGCTCGGTATAGCGTCCATTCATATCCGGGTTTATCGACAACCGGCTTCCAGCGGGTATTTTGCCGCCTTCGTACTTTCCAGACAAAATCCCGGCGGCAAGAGGCGAAAACGCAAGCAGACCAACATCTTCATGAAGCGATGTTTCTGCCATATCCAGATCAAACAAGCGGCATAGCAATGAGTATTCGTTCTGGATTGAAACCGGCCGCGGCAGCCCGGCACTCTCTGCAAGCTTGGTGTATTGCAAAGTGCCAAAAGCGGTTTCATTGGACAGGCCGATCTGGCGGACTTTGCCTTCTTTGACAAGTTCGGCAAGCGTCTCAAGGATCATTGCAATATCGTCTTTGGCTTGCCGTGCACTGGTATGTTCAGGCGCATAATTCCAATGCTGGCGAAAATGATAGTGACCGCGATTGGGCCAGTGAATTTGATAAAGATCGATATAATCTGTCTGAAGCCGCTTGAGTGATTTCTCGCAGGCGCGCTTTATCTTGCCGGGGCTGTATCCAGCGCCATCTTCAATATAGGGACGCCCTGGGCCCGCAACCTTGGTCGCCAAGATAATATCGTCACGCTTTTGACGGTTCGCGAACCAAGTTCCGATGATTGTTTCCGTATCGCCATAAGTTTCCGGGCCAATGGGTGTTACGGGATAAAGTTCGGCTGTGTCAAAAAAATTCACGCCCTGGCTGACAGCATAATCCATCTGTTCATGACCCTCAGCCTCGGTATTTTGAGTGCCCCATGTCATCGTGCCCAAGCAGATTTCGCTCACCTTTATGTCGGTGCGGCCAAGCGGATTGTATTTCATGATAGTCCCCATTATCGATAGTGAGAGCTTAAATAGGATAGTCGAGCCAGTGCCGCCACCCATTCTTTACTCTTTTCGCAGATGCCCTTACGCGATGCGGGCGCGCATGGCCATTCTGTCATCTGGTGTTGAGGTGGAACTGCGTGAAATTTTGTTGAAGGACAAACCGGTTTCAATGCTTGCGGCATCACCCAAGGCGACAGTGCCTGTATTATTATTGCCAGATGGGTCGGTGATTGATGAAAGCCTGGATGTTATGCATTGGGCACTTGGCGAAAATGATCCTGAGAACTGGATCAACGCCGATTCAAATCCGTTGATTGAAAATAATGACGGACCGTTCAAAGCAGCGCTCGACCGATATAAATATGCAAACCGGTATGAAGACGAAAACATAGCGACGCAGGAGCAACGTGCTATCTGTGCCGCAACGTTCCATGATTATGAAGCGCGTCTGCGCAAACATGCCTATTTATTGGGTGATAGGCCAACCATTGCGGACAATGCGATTTTTCCCTTTGTGCGCCAATGCGCCAATGTTGACCGCGCTTGGTTTGACAGCCAGGCTTGGCCAAATCTACAGGCATGGCTTGAAAACTTCCTGTCATCAAAGCGATTTGCAGACGCGATGCGAAAATATGACCCATGGCAAAACGGTGATGCGCCTTTGATGTTTGGGCGCTAGCACCTATATCTAGCAAGGAAGGAGTGTCTGATGGATACCAAACCTGCGCCATTTGTTCCGCCGCATCCAACACCGCGAACCGAGCCGCCAAGCCATTTGGAAACGATCCGCACCGTGATGCGTAATCCGCTCGAATTATGGGGTGAGATTACTTATCGCGAACCTTTCATCAAGGCACGTTTCCTCAATGAAACTTCACTGATTGCCAATCATCCCGCACTCATCAAACACGCTCTGGTCGACAACGCCAAAAATTACAAAATGGCGCGTATCCGCCAGCTTATCCTGAGGCCGATTTTGCGCGACGGATTGCTCACCGCCGAGGGGGATGTCTGGAAGCGGTCCCGCAAGGCGATGGCCCCTGTATTTACGCCAAGACACATTCATGGCTTCGCAGAAATGATGCATGATTGCACCACCTCTTTCGCTGACAGATATCGCGACGGCGACGAAGTGCACGATATCAGCCACGATATGACAGAGCTGACATTTGAAATATTGGCCGTAACGCTGTTTTCGGGAGAGGTTGTCACCGAGGGCGTGGATTTTGCTGCTGATGTTGACGAACTTCTATCCACTATGGGCTCTGTGGATCCATTGGATCTACTCAAGGCACCAGAATGGATGCCGCGCATAAGACGTTGGCGCGGGCGAAAGGTGCTGGAGAAATTCCGAAATGTTGTGCGCAATACGATGGATGCGCGACGTGAAAAATTGCGTACCAACCCGGAAGATGTTGCCAATGATTTTCTTACGTTGCTGCTTAATGCTGAAGGCCCGGACGGTCTGACAGCCGATGAGATTGAAGACAACCTGATCACCTTCATTGGTGCCGGTCACGAGACGACGGCACGGGCGCTTGGCTGGACGATTTACCTGCTATCACGTGCGCCGCATGAGCGTGCGCTTGTCGAAGAAGAAATTGACAATGTGCTCAAACAGGGGCCAGAACCGGTGAAATGGTTGGAGCTCATGCCAAAAACCCGTGCGGTTTTTGAGGAAGCCATGCGGCTCTATCCGCCCGCACCTTCCATTAACCGGGAAGCCATAGAAACTGAAACATTCACATTTCAAGATGGCAAAAAGGTCGAGATCGAAAAGGGTACAACACTGCTTGTCATGCCCTG
>CAZOCA010000575.1:0-3049 GCA_964578105.1 uncultured Pararhizobium sp. | reverse complement strand
GTGCTTCCATTAGATCTGAAATATCGTCGATAGTTACAACATGAGTGTGGTACTTGTCCTGCGAGTCATCATTGTCAGCTAAACTAGATGATTCATCATCCATGGTAAGCTGCACGTTTAGAACCCTCTCTCTGCCAGATTTATCCAAGAACGTTACTTGCTGACGCGCATCATCGCGCCCGTCTGCTACCATATCGCTGAAGGCTCGCGCCAATTGCGGCGATACATCCTTCAAAGAAGTGCCGGACTCAAGACCGCCCGGTCGTCCCAATATTTGTTCAGCAGACCGGTTGGCCACAGAGATTACCCCATCATCTCCAACCCCTAGAACGCCTGCAGAAACGCCCGACAAGACGGCCTCGGAAAATCGTCTCCGCTCGTCAATTGTATCTTTCGCATCGAGAATTTCATCGCGTTGGGTTTTGAGTTGGACAAGCATTGTGTTGAAAGTTTCGCCCAAATGGCCAACATCGCCATCGTTCGCACGAACGGGGACGCGCACTTCCAGGTTGCCGCCAGCAACCTCATCAGAAGCCGTAATGAGCTGCCTTATGGGTCGAACCAATCTATTTGCAACGGCAATTCCGGTCCATATAGCTGCCAAAACCATGATAAGGGTTAAGCCAAAATACAGCAGCGCAAAGGCCAGCTGCAATACTGGCCGGTTTTCTTCAAGAGAATTGTATTCATTACGGTTCTGCTCCATCAAGCGAACAGCATCCAACACATCGGCGTCTACCGTTCTCACGGTGTAGAGATATGAGTTTTCAATTTCCCGAAGTTTTATGATGGAGCCAACCAGGTTTGTTACGCCGGGTGGAATAATGACCGGTCTGCCGTCCGCAGCTGTTTCGAGTGCATCGCCAGGAGGCAGTGGCAAAGGGCGTTCCGTGGCGATATCGGCATTAAATATCACGCTTCCATCGGGGCGAATAACAGAGGCCCCAAGCATGCCGCGTCCCCTCGCTTGCTGGGTGAGGAAACTTCGAAACCCGCGTTGGTCCAGCCGGAACAAAGCGCGCTGAGAATCCAAGGCAAACGCCATGTTGATTGATGCGTCGCGCAAGTTGACGGCGTTTTCATTGATATAACTCTGGGCCACTTGCTGTGACGATTCCACAATAGTCCGGGTGCGAATTTCGAACCACCGATCCAGTCCCAAATCGAGTGTCACTGCTGCAACTAGAGCTACAGCCAGGGCTGGTGCAGCTGCAATTACAGAAAATAGCGAAACAATTCGGATATGTAGACGCGCGCCTGCTTTCCCAGCCTTGCGTGCATTTAAAATACGGCGAAGCTCAATACCTATTAACAGGAGAAGAAAAAAGACCAGCAAGCCGTTGATAGCGATGATGACAACGGAAACCGTGTTGTCGGGCTGGATCGGGGTTAATCCAATGAGCACCACAAAAGAAACAATCGCGATTATCATCGCAGATATGACGACGAAGAAGCCTAAGCGCGCATTGTTGCGAGATGGCGATGAATAGCCAATAGAAATTGGTGCGGCCAAATTTTTATCGAGCGCTACCATATGATGTGCTTATCAACCCCATTTAACTGTCGCTATTGTGCAACAGAATGTGGCCGTTTTGCAACAAGGCGTCCCATGGCTAAACAAAAAAATGAATGCTTAGCCCTTAAATACAGTGACGCCCAAATCACGTATCTTTTTGCGTAAAGTATTCCGGTTTAAACCAAGCACATCGGCTGCCTTGATCTGATTGCCTCGTGTTGCTGTTAAGGTGGCAAGAATCAGCGGGTATTCAAGCTCACTTAGAACCCGATGATATAGTCCTGGTGGTGGCAAGTCTTCGCCGAAAGAACCAAAATAACTAAGCATATTCAGCTCTACAGCACGGGCGATACTGACATCTTGTGCAGCTTGGTCGTTGGATCCGGCAATGGGTGCTCCCTCATTGCTGCCGCTCAATTCTGCTGCAACAATTTCGGCTGAAATCTCATCTTGGGGATATAATGCAGCGAGCCGTCTGATAAGGTTTTCGAGTTCGCGAACGTTGCCCGGCCAGTCGTTTGAGGACAAAAGTTCAATAGCTTCCGGCAGCAGCCTTTTTTCCTCAAGCCCTTCTTCCTGAACTTTTTTCAGGAAATGGTTGGCAAGATCTGGAATGTCTTCACGGCGTTCCCGCAATGGCGGGATGCGTAAAGGGACAACATTAATACGGTAATAGAGATCTTCGCGAAACAGTCCTTGATTTATGAGGCTACGGAGGTCTTTGTTGGATGCTGCAACGATGCGGACATTGGATTTTATGGGTGTGCGGCCACCAACGGTCGTATATTCGCCCTGCTGAAGTACTCGCAATAAACGCGTTTGTGCATCCATCGGCATGTCGCCGATCTCATCCAAGAATAGCGTTCCGTTCTCGGCTTGCTCGAAGCGCCCCGCCGAACGGGACAATGCGCCGGTGAAGGCGCCCTTCTCGTGTCCAAACAGTTCAGACTCTATGAGATCTCGCGGAATCGCCGCCATATTGATGGCAACGAAGGGTCCATTTTTTCTCTTGCCATATTCGTGGAGTGCACTGGCAATCAGTTCCTTACCAGTGCCCGATTCCCCATTGATGAGAACCGTGAGGTCAGATTGGATCATGCGCGCCAGCACGCGATAGATTTCTTGCATAGCGGCCGATCGACCTACCAGCGGCATGGCCTCGTCTTGCGTAGTTTCGTTGCTTGCCTGCTGAGCCGGTTTGCGTCGTGACTCTTCCAGAGCGCGACCTACAATGCCTGTTAGTTCGACCAGGTCGAATGGTTTCGGTAGATATTCATAGGCCCCCTTCTCGGAAGCGCGAATAGCTGTCATGAAGGTGTTTTGAGCACTCATCACAATGATTGGCAGCTCAGGCCGTATTTTTTTCATGCGCGGTAATAGGTCGAAAATGTTTTCGTCCGGCATCACCACGTCGCTCACCACACAATCGCCATCACCAGCTGCCACCCACCTCCATAGCGTTGAGGCATTTGATGTTACGCGCACTTCGTAGCCTGCGCGCGTTAGCGACTGGCTAAGGACCGTACGGATCGC
>CAZOCA010000574.1:0-3051 GCA_964578105.1 uncultured Pararhizobium sp. | reverse complement strand
TCCAGATGCACCCCAATTGCCGGCGCAATCCCGAAACGGAGGTACAATATTGTTGGGTTCGGTGGTCCATTGAAAGACCTGAATAAATAGACGGTTTAATCCGGTATTCTTTCGTGCCGGGACTAATCCTGCGCACCATGACACATGCGGCAACGATCTTGTTTTGACTGCGTGTCCACAGTCCAGGTCAAAACCCCATAAAAAAACCCGGTCATAAACCGGGTTTTTCTGTTTCAATTCACTTGGCTTGTAGTCTCGCCAAATCCGGCGGAGTTGCTTCCTGCACAAAACTGTCGATCGCTTCTTCCAAAGTCATGACCGTTTGCTGTTTGGAGCCGATCCGGCGAATGGATACGGTTCCCTGTTCAGCCTCACGGGCACCCAGCGCAATAATGGCTGGAACTTTGCCAAGACTGTGCTCACGAACCTTGTAGTTGATCTTCTCATTGCGCAAATCTGCATCAACACGCAGGCCTGCAGCACGCATGGCTTCACGCACCTTCACAGCATACTCATCTGCTTCTGACGTGATGGTCGCAATCATGATCTGCAACGGCGCCAGCCACAAGGGGAAGTGTCCGGCATGATGCTCGATGAGAATACCGGTAAAGCGCTCCAGCGAGCCGAAAATGGCCCGGTGCAGCATAACTGGAACGTGCTTCTCGCCATCGGAGCCGATGTAGAAGGCGCCCAACCGCTCCGGCAGGTTCAAATCCACCTGCAATGTGCCGCATTGCCAGTCCCGGCCAATTGCATCACGCAAAACATATTCCAGTTTAGGGCCATAAAAGGCGCCCTCACCCGGGTTCAGCGTATAGGCATCGCCAGCCGCTTCCACGGCGGTTTTCAAAGCCGCTTCCGCTTCGTCCCAAACTTCATCAGTCCCGACACGCTTTTCGGGACGGTCAGAGAATTTGATGCGAATGTCGGTAAACCCGAAATCGGCATAAATCGACAGCAACAGATTATGGATCGCCAGACATTCCTGAGTGATCTGATCATCCGCCACAAAGACATGAGCGTCATCCTGTGTGAACGAGCGAACCCGCATCAGCCCATGCAATGCCCCTGATGGCTCGTAACGATGCACTTTGCCAAATTCACTGATTTTGGCCGGCAGATCGCGATAGGATTTCAGCCCGTTCTTGAACACCTGAACGTGACCTGGACAATTCATCGGCTTCAGCGCAAAAACGCGATCATCCGGCGTTGTCGTGGTATACATGTTCTCGCCGAATTTTTCCCAGTGACCAGAGGCTTCCCAAAGGCTCCGGTCAAGCATGTCTGGCGTATTCACCTCGTCATAATCGGCCCCATCGTTCCGGCGGCGCATATAATTGATAAGGTTCTGAAACAGGCTCCAGCCCTTTTCATGCCAGAATACGGATCCTGGACCTTCATCCTGGAAATGAAACAAATCCATCTCGCGGCCGAGCTTGCGGTGATCGCGTTTTTCCGCTTCTTCAAGCCGTGTCAGATAGGCTTTCAGATCTTTTTCATTGTTCCAGGCCGTGCCGTAAATCCGGGTCAGCATGGCGTTGTCACTGTCGCCGCGCCAATAGGCTCCGGCCACTTTCATCAGCTTGAATGCCTGCCCGATCTGGCCGGTAGACACCATATGCGGTCCCCGGCACATATCGTACCAGTCACCCTGATGGTAAATATTGACGTCTTCGCCCTCAGGAATCGCATCCAGCAATTCCACCTTGTAGCCCTCGCCCAAATCAGCGAATGCCTTGGCGGTATCCTCGCGAGACCAGACCTGTTTGGTGAACCGTGCATTGCGCTGAATGATCTCTTTCATCTTGGCTTCGATCTTCGGCAGATCGTCCAGTGTGAAAGGCTCATTGCGTGCAAAATCGTAAAAGAAGCCATCTTCAATGACGGGCCCGATGGTCACCTGCGTGCCAGGAAATAATTCCTGCACAGCTTCGGCCATCACATGCGCCGCATCATGGCGGATCAGCTCAAGGGCGCGCTCATCGTCACGGGTGACAATCTCGACAACAGCGCCATCATGCAGCGGATCGGTCAGATCTGTAAGTGTGCCATCCAGCACCATCGCCACAGATTTTTTTGCAAGGGATTTTGAAATATTTTCGGCCAGATCCAACCCTCTGGAACCATCTTCCAAAGAACGTTCTGAACCATCTGGTAGTTTTACGGAAATCATTATTTGTCTCCTGCTCACTCTCTGCCAACGAATGCAGGTAAGCCGTTTGTGTTGAATTACGCGGGCGGTTTAACGCGAGCGCATGTGTGATGCAAGTATTTGCCAGCGGATCTGAAGACCAGCCGTTCCGGCACCTGCTCAGTCCAGCCGGGTCGCCGGGTCAATATGACGGCCTGTCCAGCGCCCATAACGCCACGGCAGGTACCAGACTGCATCATCTGGAAGTCTTTCAGGTGCCGGATCATGGCCCGATGCCCCTAAGGGATTGCATCGGCAAAACCGAGCCAATGTCATCCATCCCCCTGCCCACAATCCGAACCGGGAAATGGATTCAGCCCCATAAGAGGAACAGGTCGGCGCGTAACGACAAGATGACCCCAACAGCGGCGAAATCACTTTCTGATAGAACGCGATCAGCCCCAGTCCGATATATTTCGGAATTTTTCGGAGGGAAAAAGTGTCAGCTTTGTTCATCATTGGCGGCCCGAAGACCCGTTCCATCTTGTCTGTTTCGGAAAATCACGGCATTCTACAGTTTAATTGGTTCATCAAATGGTTCCATACGAACAAAACATGCTCTGGATCCCATGACACGTCGCCAGCTTAACATACTCATTCCCGCGGTCGGCATTGCCATTATAGTTGGCATTGTCTGGAATTGGCTGGCTGGCAATACCGGCAAGATGGTCTATGTCCTGACACCCGCCGATTCAGACGATTCTGCCCGCATTGAGAGATTGATCACCGAGCCAATTGAACAGAAATTGGTAGAAGCGGGAGGCGTGGGAAAGGTCCAAACATACAACGTGGCGGGCCTGTCAGCCATCACTGTGGAAGCCGGAGCCTTTGGAACATCCATCGATGGTCTGACCCAAAAG
>CAZOCA010000573.1:484-3053 GCA_964578105.1 uncultured Pararhizobium sp. | reverse complement strand
GGGTTCTGCAATACCGAGTATGAAATCAGTGTCCAGATCCTCAGGCTCCAGCAAGCCTTCGCGTGGATGCGCCATCACATATAGTATCGATGAAATAAGCCCGGCTATAACCTGCAGACTGGTTGCATTTGTCGTCTTGTAGGCCCGGGAAATTTCTGTGGAAACTTCTGAACCATACCAAACCACCTCATCGGTCGTGTTGCGGAAAATCATGACGCCGAGAGAGTCGATGCCACGATCAATTTCTTCCAGCATCACCCGAACCGGCCCATCCGGGTGCCAGTCGTTTCGGGAGGCGTTGGTGACCGTATCAAGGGCTGCAGGGCAGGGCTGATAGCAGAAATAGGATGTGGGTTGATAAAGCAGTTCATCGCCTTCACGCAGTGATAGAAAATTGGCAATAGTGAAGGCTTCCACATGCGGAATGACCATCCCGGAGAACACGCCAAAAGTGGGAGAGTACCCAAGGGAATGATAAAGCGCTGAACGCGTGTCAACTTCCAGATAGCGCACACCGCTGGCATCGAAGACGTAAGGTGCAATGGCTTCGTTTATGGGTTCATGGGTGCCGTAGGGAACGCAAATTTTCTCTGATGCCTCTTCCAGCAGCCCATATATGGACCAAGTGTTCAGCGCCATTTTTTCAGTGGATAGGGTATCTGGTCGCTGGTCATCCATCTCGGTTATGATCACTGATGTAATGCCAAGCTGATGAGCAAGCTCTGCCCAATCGGATTGTGAGCGAGGTTGTGAGAAATCCGACCCCAGTTCTTCCTGCCCCAGCATGCAGATAAGGCGCTTTGCAAAATGGCTGACGATGCCCGGATTGGCACCATGGCAGGTAATGGCGCTTGCGCCGCCGGCAAAGCGCTTTTTGGCTTGCTGGATGTCGCTGAAGCGCCCGCCATTGTTGATCATATCTTCTGAGCCGACGAGGTCCGCCCAGATTTCAAAACTGGTATCAACATAAAGAATGGAGCGTCGCTGGCAGTACTCAATCAGGGCCTTGCTGCAGATATTCACCGAAGCATTGACCAGAATACCCGAGCCATCGTTGAAAAACCGGTCTAGCACGTTATCCAAATTCTTCGAATTTATGCAGCTTTCGACAAAGGATACGCCGTGGTCCTGATGCATATCAGCGCGGTCAAAGCTCTCTGAAACAACGAAAAACCGGGTAGGGTCCAAGTCTATGTGATTGAAGATGATGTCGAGGCCCGCATTTCCAATGGAGCCAAACCCCAGCAGCACGAAGGTACCGTCAAAACTCTGTTTCTGTGACATGAAGGCCTTCCAAGGGGAGCGACAGGGAAAGGGAGGAGTCAGATTGTGGATGGATTGATCTTACAGGATTGAATCTGAAAAGTTCAATTGGGAATTGTTTTTTTCAGTGGAATTCATCCTTGCAGCGCATTTATGACAGGGCCATGACATCGCCATAGCTGGTACAGATAATGCGCTTGCGTCAGCCGAGAGCCGGAAGACCATCCAGTGTCGCCAACACTGCTGCCGGACTTAAATCTTGATACTCATCCTGCTGTCCGGTCCGATTTATCCAAACCGTACGGAATCCGAATGCGGTTGCTCCTGCCACATCCCAACGGTTTGAAGACTGGAAAGAAATAGCATCTGGAAAGACACGAAACTTGGTTGTCGCCATTTCGTAGACAGGTTCAGCGGTTTTGTAAGTCTGCAATTCATCGACAGACAGAACTTCATCCAGCAGAGTGTCAATTTTTGCCGACTTCACGGCGCTGTCCAGCATCTCGGGCGAGCCATTGGACAAGATCGCAGTTTTCGCGCCTCGTTCCTTAAGTGAGCGTAATACAGAAGGAACTTCGGGGTAACAGTCCAGTTCGCGATAAGCATCCAGCAGCGCTTCACGATATTTGGGATCAGCACTTGGAACACACGCAAATGCATGGTCAAGCGCTTGTTCGGTCAGTTCCCAGAAATCCTGATAGCGGCCCATAAGGGCGCGCACCCAGGAATACTCCAATTGCTTGCCGCGCCAGATTTCAGACAGGCGCGCGCCATCGGGTCCGATTGTGTCAGCGTGTTTTCTGACGGCTGCATGAACATCAAACAGTGTTCCATAGGCGTCGAACACATAGACAGCGTGGGGCATGTTAACTCATATGGTGAGAACGAATAATTCGGTGTAGGTTCACAGTTTAACGAAACTGCGCCAGAATGAAAGTCAGAAGACCAGGCGGTGCCGTCATTCAATAGTTTAGTGTCCGCACCCTGGTCCGGATTTCAAGAATACAATGGGGTAATGGCTTGTTGAAGTCCGGCAGTATTGACGCCGTGCGGCAGCAAAGCCTAATAAATTCAGCTGGGCGAAGGTTGGAAGTAGGAGTTTGGGGTGAGCGACAAAGAAAAGTGGGAAAATCGGGCGTCTGATATTCCGGAGGATGCAGTGTCTCCGGGCGCCATTCTGCCAAAACCAGCCAGAGCAGATGCGGGAGCACCAGAGGTCAGGTCGCCCGAAATCAGAGGATCTGAAGTTGGGGCACCTGAAGTTGGGATGCCAAAAGTTGGGATGTCTGACACGAGATCCCCGACA
>CAZOCA010000573.1:0-474 GCA_964578105.1 uncultured Pararhizobium sp. | reverse complement strand
ATCCCTTACCAACGACAGCTCAAAACGACGGTGTTGACGGGCAGCCATCAACCGTGAAAGCCACGGAAACGTTTGCTGCAGATGCTCAAGATCGCATGGTGGAAACGCCCGTCATTGCCAAACCAAAACTGGGCAGGCGTGTTTTGGGGCTTTGCATTGCTGCTGCAATTGGTGCAGCAGCAGTTCTTGGTTATCAGTATTTCGGTCCCAAGCCGGAGATCGAGAGCTTTGCGGCTTGCGTTGATCGATCTGTACCAGCCCTTCAAGCTGTGGATGATCAGAAGCTCAATGTCATTTTACTGCCTTTGTTAAATGATCCGGAAAACATACAAAGCGGTCTTGTCCAAGCCGCTTTAAAGGCCTTCGAAGGTTCCAATGGCCCTTTGATGCAGGTGCAAACTGTGGATTGCGCGCTGGTTAAAGATGCAGGCAGCATCTTGAATCTTGCGTCAGCAGCCAGCGAAAACAGCATTG
>CAZOCA010000572.1:0-3057 GCA_964578105.1 uncultured Pararhizobium sp. | reverse complement strand
CTGGAACTGCGTGCCTATACCTCCCGCCTGATTGGTCTGGACACTGATCTGGTTCTGCATGGTGGTGGCAATACGTCGGTCAAATCAGTGCATCGCGATCGGTTCGGTGTGGAACATGAGGCGATCTGGGTCAAAGCCAGTGGTTATGATCTGGGCCAGATGTGGACCGAAGGATTTACAGGGCTGCAGCTGAATCCGCTCCTGCAACTGGCACAGCTTGATCAATTGTCTGACGCGGACATGGTCAATGAAGTGAATTGCGCCCGGTTTGATTCCAATGCGGCCAATCCGTCTATCGAAGCAATTGTGCATGCGGTCATTCCCTTCAAATTTGTCGATCACACCCATGCCAATGCTGTGCTGACAATTTCGAACAGCGCACCCGCCATGTTCAAGGAAATCTATGGTGATGATGTTCTTGTGCTGCCCTATGTCAAACCGGGATTTGATCTGGCGCTGCAGTTCCGCGAGGTTGTCGAACGCGGCTTGCTGGAGCAATTTACCGCCATCATTTTGCAGCATCATGGCGTGTTCACCTACGCTGAGAATGCACGCACTGCTTATGATCGGATGATCGACGTGGTGGAGCGAGCAGAGACTGCGCTGGCCAGTAAGGTTGGGGCTGCGGTGCGGCCTATCCTTGCCGCGCAGAATTCGGTTGAAATTGCACGTGCAAGGAAGGCTGTCTCAGATGCTTGCGGCAAAGCCGTGCTGTCGCTTCCAGCCGGAAGTGTGGAACCCGGCCAAGTACATGCAATGGCAGAACAGGCCAGGCACGGGACGCTGACGCCTGAGCACGTCATTCACAACAAACCCTTTCCGGCAGTCATTGGTGACAGGCCTGCAGACGCCATCGCGGCGTTTGCCAGTGCGTATGAAACCTATGTCGATCTGCACAATAATCCGCATCTGACCATGATGCCTGCCGCCCCGCACTGGGCGCTGTTCGAGACGGGCCATGTCCGCAGCTTTGGCGTAAACTTCAAACGCGCGACGATCTCACGCGACGTCTCCGAGGCGACAACAGAGGCGCTGCGCTGTGCCGCCGAACTGGGCAGTTGGCAGGGGCTTTCATCCAAAGATCTGCGTGATCTGGAATACTGGGAACTGGAACAAGACAAGTTAAAAAAACAGAATCCTGACGCCGATCTGGCGGGGAAAATCGCTATCGTCAGCGGAGCGGCGACAGGGATTGGGCATGCATGTGCGCATGTGCTGCGTGAACGCGGCGCAGTCGTTGTGGGGCTGGACATCAACCCGAATATTCTGTCCTCAATGAGCCAGGCTGACTTTCAGGGCATCGTCGTGGACCTTACAGATGAGGCGCTGGTGACGGCTGCTCTTGCACATGTGGTCGAGAGTTTTGGCGGGCTGGACATCGTCGTGTCCAATGCGGGGATTTTTGAAACCGGTCAGACAGTCGAGACCATGGAAAATGCGGTCTGGGATGCGGCGCTTGCCGTCAATCTGACCTCGCACCGGATGCTGATCAAACATGCGATCCCCTTTTTGCGCCATGGTATCGACCCTGCCATTGTGTTTATTGGGTCGCGCAATGTCGCAGCGCCTGGGGGTGGTGCTTCGGCCTATTCTGTCTCGAAAGCCGGTCTCACCCAGTTGATGCGTGTTCTTGCGCTCGAACTGGCGGGAGAGGGGATAACCGTAAATGCAGTCCACCCCGATGCGGTATTTGACACAAATCTGTGGACGCCTGAAGCGCTCAAGAGATCTGCAGATCGTTATGGTTTGTCGATAGATCAATACAAGACACGAAATCTGCTTGGGTGTGAGGTAACATCCCGCGATGTCGGACGGGCTGTGGCGGCTTTTGTTGATGGTACTTTGAGCCGTACAACAGGTGCACAAATGCCGGTCGACGGTGGCAATGACAGGGTTATTTGAAGCATTGCGCGCTTGCAGGGCCAGGATCTAACCCCACAATTTTCAGGCTCGTCCTTTGGTTGGAAGCCGCGCCATACCGAATTCGCTGAAGCCGTAAAGCTCATCAACACAGGTGCCATTGATGTGAAACCAATGATCACCCAGATCTATCCGATTGATAAGGCGGTCGAGGCTTTCGTTTTGGCTGGTGACCGGTCAAAAGCCATGAAGGTTCAACTGAGTTTCAGCTAGTCTTATTTTTTCGGTATTTCTCTATAGCGTTGTCGTAAACCGGGGAATTATAAACCGGCATATCAACCCGGCGCGGTGTGTATTCCCCAGATTCTGTGACCTTACGGACATGGGCTGCAATTTCCTCCATGGGTGCGAACCATACATCCTCGGACTCCAGAGCTTTTTCCAGGAAGTTGGCAACAACCTCCCAACGCGCCAACCGGCCGGTGGCAAACGGGTGAACAACTGCTACCCAAAGTCCGCCATATTTCTTGATCGTGTTGAATTCCTGAATGTAGGGCTCAAAGCCCATGCTCGGAGCCATGATATTACCGAAATAGCCCAGATCTTCTGACTGGACGAATTGCGGCCAGTCATCAAGGCCCCAATGGGTTGGCAACTCGACCAGATTACCTTTGGCAGTGTCCAGCATATAGGGCTGATCGTCGCCCATCAGGGATGCATCATAGCTGAAATTGCGCTCAGCAAGCAGATCGCATGAGACGTCCGACATATTGTAAAGCGGGGCGCGCCATCCACGTGGGGCATTGCCAGTTGCGCGTTTGAGAATGTCGATACCAACGTCGAGCCAATGGGCCTCTTCGTCTGGTGTCAATTCGTTCGGGTGCTCATGAATATAGCCGTGATGGCCTATTTCATGGCCGCCCTCCAAAATTGTTTCGATTGCCCGTGGATAGCGTTCAACACACCACGCCGGGATAAAGAAGGTCTGTTTAATGCCAAGGCGGCGATAGGTTTCCACAATGCGGGGAATAGCGATGTCCGGGCCATATTGCAGCATCGACGTCGTCGCTGCCTTTCGGTGGCTTTCCTTTGGATGATTGATATGGACCAGGCTGTCTGCATCCATGTCGAACGTCACGCAAGCCGCGCATTTCGCGCCGTTGGGCCAAGGTACTGGGTTTTTGATCATGGCATTAT
>CAZOCA010000571.1:0-3064 GCA_964578105.1 uncultured Pararhizobium sp. | reverse complement strand
TTCCTATCGAGTCCCGAAGGTGGACAGATCGACCAGATCGTCTGGTTTTCGGACAAATTATCCACCACCGGCGAAAATGACCCGGAGGGCATAGCGGATCAGGCACTCATCAACGCCTTGAACGACAGCGACTTGCCGGTGATCCTGTTGCGGGACAACCAAACCCTGCTGGCGCTCAATCCTCCGGTAAACGGCGTAGCTGAAATGACGGTTTCGGCAAGCCGGCTGGATCCAACCGGGCAAGATTCAAGGCTGGTCGAAGCCTATGATTTGCAAAACCGGCTCATTGCCACCTCCGAACTGACTTTTGACGAAGAAAGTTCAACTGCAGAAACGTCGCTCGATCTGCCCATTGAATTGCGGAATGACATTGCGCGCATTGAAGTTTCGGGGGCTGGAACTGCGGCAGGTGTCCAATTGCTGGATGACAGGTTCCGTCGCAAAGTTGTCGGTATCTTGTCAGGCGAAGGCTCTGAAGCCGCGCAACCATTGTTGTCGCCCGCCTATTATGTGCGCCGGGCCCTTGGTCCCTATGCCGATCTTCGGGTCGAAGCAGATGCCAACATTGCCACCTCCATCGAAGCCTTCATCAATGAGGGCGTCTCCGTTATCGTCATGACCGATGTCGGCACATTATTGGGCGATGCCGGAGACCAGTTGCAAAGCTTCATCGATGCTGGAGGGCTTGTCATTCGCTTCGCTGGTCCACGCCTTGCCTCAACAGAAGATACGCTCGTACCCGTTTCATTACGCTCGGGCGGACGCATTCTGGGTGGCAGTCTGTCATGGGAAACACCCCAGCAACTGGCCGGATTTTCAGATCAAAGTCCCTTTGCGGATATTGAGTTGAACGAGCAGATTCAAGCTGAAACCACTGTGCGACAACAAGTTCTTGCAGAGCCGGATGCAGGCCTGTCTGACCGCACCTGGGCCTATCTTGAAGACGGCACACCGCTGGTGACAGCCCGCCAGATCGGCAATGGCTGGCTGGTTCTATTCCATGTGACAGCTGATGCGAATTGGTCGGATCTGCCATTGTCGGGCCTGTTTGTGGACATGCTGCGCGCCACTCTGCCTTTGGCACGCGTACAGGAATCCGCCGGAACTGCGCAATTATCCAACACCACACAAAACAGCCAATTGGTGCCATTCCAGTCTCTCACAGCAACGGGTTTGCTTGCGCCACCGGAAAACGCAATCAAAGCCATTCCTGCCACCGGCGCTGTTGTCGCAACGCCTGATAACCCACCCGGATTTTACGGAGTGCCGGAACGCTATCGCGCACTCAACGTATTCGAAACTGACATAACACTGACGGACCTCAACACAAACGATCTGACCACAGAAACGATTTCCGATTTTGCCCCGGCTACAACGGTGGATCTGAAACCAATATTCTTTACCCTGGCGCTGTTGTTGCTGTTGGCAGACGCCTTGGCCGTCCTGATTATGCAAGGCGTGTTTGCGCGCCTGTTCAGGGCCCGAACGCTCGCTCGTAGCACAGCAAAGACCGTCATACTTGCAATGGCACTCAGCGGGTTTCTAACTGCGGACCGCGCGTCAGCGCAGGAAAGCAACGAAAATGAGGATGTCGCAGCGCTTCAACGGGCGCTGGAAGATGCCAATGAAACCCGCCTTGCCTATATCATCACCGGCAACCGGGAAATTGATGATATTTCGCGGCAAGGCCTATCTGGCCTGAGCCAGTTTCTGGCAAGCCGCACATCTCTGGAACCGGCCTATCCGCGCGGACTGAACCCGGAAACCGATGAACTGGCTTTCTATCCGCTGATCTATTGGCCAATAGACCCCCAATCTGAATTGCCGAGCCTTGCCACGATGGCCCGGATTGATGCATTCATGAAACAGGGTGGATCGGTGTTATTCGACACCCGCGATCAATTGTCAGGCTCTGGAACATCCGGCTTTGGTGCAAGTCCTGCAAGCGCCAAACTGCGCAATATGTTGGCCAGTCTCGACGTACCACCTTTGGAACCGGTGCCGCCGGACCACGTTCTCACGAAATCTTTCTTTTTGTTGTCAGTTTTTCCAGGACGTTATCTGGAAAGTCCGCTCTGGGTTGAAGCGCGCAATCAGGATGGCAGCACCGAAAGTCGCGTCGCCGATGGTGTTTCTTCAATCATGATTACAGCAAATGATTTTGCAGCCGCTTGGGCCATAACAGTTGACGGACGACCATTGTTACCAACAGTGCCAAACAATCCGCGCCAGCGCGAACTGGCCTTTCGGACAGGTGCCAATATCGCCATGTACACATTGACCGGCAACTACAAGGCAGATCAGGTTCACCTGCCCGCGCTGCTAGAACGGCTGGGGCAATAGAAATGACCTGGTCCCTCGCATTTGAACCTTTAATCCCGCTCTGGGCGCTTCTTGCAGCTGGTATTGCCGCCCTCGCTTTGGCGCTACCCGGTCTGGCCTATCGATTGCGCGGAGCACCGTTGCGCAGCCTTGCTCTGGTTGCACTCATTCTGGCGCTTGCCAATCCTGTCGTCGAACGCGAGGAGCGTGAACGGCTGACGAATGTGGCCAGCATTGTTGTAGATCGGAGCGAAAGCCAAAGCCTGGACGGACGGGCGGAGCAAACCGAATCAACTCTGGAAGCTCTGAAAGAACGCCTTGGTGCTCTGGACAACGTTGAATTGCGGGTCATTGAAGCAGGTGAGCGGCGCGTGGCGGATAGCGATGGCACTGCCTTGTTCTCAAGCCTGACGCAGGCGCTGGGCGATGTGCCGCCCGAACGTCTGGCTGGCACATTCTTCATTACAGATGGTCAGGTCCACGACATTCCGGCAGACGCAAATGCAATTGGACTATCCGGTCCAATCCACGGCCTTATCACCGGCCACGAGAACGAGCGTGACATAAGGGTGGTTCTGGAAAGCGCCCCACGCTTTGGCATTGTTGATGAAACCCAGACTGTGCGCCTGCGCATTGAAGACACAAGAGCACCATCGGGAGCCGGTCTCCGTCCGGAAATGCCGCTGACCGTCAGCCGCGATGGAGAAATCATAGACACCTATTCCATTCCAGTCGGTGTCAG
>CAZOCA010000570.1:0-3064 GCA_964578105.1 uncultured Pararhizobium sp. | reverse complement strand
ATCGCCAAGCGTGACGAGATCTTTCACCAATCAGACCTGGACGTTACCTATTTGCGCGCAGGCGGACTTATGTCCAATGCCCTTTGGTGGCGTGACGCGATCCAGAAAGTGGGTCGCGTGGTTGACGCCACGGACCCAGGTCGCCTACCTGTCATCGACCCCTATGATGTGGCGCGCGTTGCGGTACAGGTCCTGACCGAACCGGGTCATGCGGGGCACGGCTATATTCTGAACGGCCCCGAAGCCCTGACCGCCAGCGAACAAGTTGCAATACTCGCCGACGTGCTTGGGCAGCCCATTGAGTTTATGTCCGTAACTCCGGAGGAACTTGAACGTCAGAATATCGCGGAAGGCATGCCGGAACCCTTGGCAAAAGCAATGCGCAACCTCAATGAGTTGTTCCGTGCCGGTCGCGCATGCGTTCGTGCTGACGACGTCATGAACCTGACCGGCATAGCACCTCGGACCTTCCGTGCTTGGTGCGAAACCCATGTAGCGAAGTTCGCGTGATTTTGTCCTTGGTGCGGAGCAAAGCAGGTGGGGCGCCCATCCCGGCTTTGCGCCCCACTTGAATTCAAGATGCTGGGGCTGACGGCTTAAGAATTTGACTGCCTCCACAAACCCTTTTGTGAGCCTGGCAATAATCCTGATTTCTGCCGAACCCTCACTTCATGTAAGCACCACGTAAGCACGCCAGCGGAAATCGAGGCGTGTTCTCGTATTAATCCTTAAACCAGATCAGAAGACGAAGGCCTCAGATTCGAACCCTCTCCGGTGCACCAAAATTTGGATACTTTTTCATTCAGACCCATTTAAACATTTTGACGCCCAGCGGCCGGCTTCCACTTATTGATATGTAAAGAGCATGAGGATCCGCCGAATGCTCTCAGCTTCCCTTGGATTTTTCATCCAGACTCTCTCGGCATTCGCAAGAATTTGCAGTTTTCTAATGTAAAATCGATTGTTACATCGTAAAATTCAGCTGCCCGCCTAAAACCGAATGGACGTGACAATCGCAAACTCCCTTGCCACCCTTTTACGCTATTTGGTGTCTATCGCAGTGGTTGCGGTTTTCATGTTTCCAATATTTTGGTGGGCGCTGAGTTCAATCAAACCCATGTCCGTTTGGTTTAACCGTCACGATGTTATCTGGTTCGATTTCAAGCCGACCTTTGATAATTATCTGATCACGGTGTTGGGGCAGTTTGGCGAGTTTGAGATATTTGACGGCCGGGCTTCCATTGCCTCTTCCACCATCGTTGCGGTGGCATCAACTATTCTGACAACGTCAATTGCATTATGGGCAGCCTATGCTTTGTCACGTTTGATTAATCGCGGTGTGCACAGACTGCAATATTGGCTTGTGACCCTGAGATGCCTGCCACCGATTGCCATCGTCATCCCCCTTGTATTGCTTTACCGCGATCTGGGTATTCTCAACACGCATCTGGGATTGATTGTCGCCCATACGGTGATCAATCTGCCCATTGCCATATTGCTGCTCAAGTCTTTCATTGATGATGTTCCAATTGAAATCGAAGATGCCGCCATGATTGATGGCGCGACCCGGTTTCAATCTTTCAAACTGGTTCTATTGCCGATGATCAGAGGCGGCGTGGCAGCGACTGCACTCCTGTGTTTCATTTTTTCCTGGACCGAGTTTTTGCTCGCTATTTTTCTGACAAACTCAATAACTACAATCCCGGTCAAGATGAGTATTCTGCCAGGTTGGGGCCTATCGGGATTTACCACTGCGCTCGGCACATCTGCGCTCGTTCCGGCGTTTATTTTCATTCTATTGATGCAGAAACATCTCGTTCGCGGCCTCACAATGGGGGCCGTCAAGAAATAAATTTCCAGACAGTCGCATCATCCGCCAAGTATTTCATGCTGACATTCGGCGCACAATTTCAAAACCGAGATCGGAAACGGGCTGCGGGGATTCTGTTCCCATAATTCTGGCGAGAATTGCATCGGCTGCCGTTCTTCCCAAAAGTTCGCGATCAACGCGAACCGTCGTGAGTGCTGGCTCCAGATCCTTGGCGAATTCCTGATCTCCAAAACCGACAATGGACAGATCGCCCGGCATCTTCAGGCCACGTGCATGGGCTTCAATCAGGAGCCCCTGGGCCAGGACATCTGAACTGCAAAACACAATCCCGGATTTCAGTCCATGATTGTCAATCAAATCGGCAAGTGCGGCACGCCCGGCCCCCATGCTGGCAGCACCGGGACAATCATGGGCAAAAACAGATTGCCCTTCTTTTTGCAAAAATCTGTTTGTGAAAGAATCGCGTCGCAATTTTGCGCGTTCATCATTGGCGGTCACTGTCCCACCGAAAGCAAACCCAGCGTCAATTGCAAAGTCCGCAACAGCGCGCCCGGCATCGGCATGGGAAAAGCCCACGCACATGTCGATGGGAGAGGCCGTGATGTCCCAGACTTCGACGATCGGAATCCCTGCCCCAAGGAGCATTCGCCGTGTCTGCGCTGAATGTTGAATACCGGTCAGGAGGACGGCATCCGGCTGCCGCGACAAATGGGCAGAGACAAAAACCTCTTCTTCCGCCAGATCAAATCCTGTCTCGGAAAGCAGTATCTGATATCCGAATTCCCGCATGCGCTGGCTGAAAGTTTTCACCACGGACGAATAGACGATGTTGGTCAGCGAAGGAACGAGTGCAGATACAAGGTGGCTTTGCTGCGATGCAAGGGCACCGGCCAGCGCATTGGGAACAAAACCAGTTGCCTTGATGGCATCCTCGATCTTCTTCAATGTCAGCGGCGAGACCTTCGAGGGATCACTTAAAGCGCGTGAGACTGTGACCTGAGAAACGCCTGCGATGCGCCCGACGGTCGCCATTGTCACGCGGCCACTCGTCTGGCCTCCCCTTGCGCCTCCTGTCCTCAAATTTCCCAAAGCCGCATACCCAATGAATCAAAGATGGTTGTGTATAATATCCGGACCGGTAAAACCAGACCGATGTTACTCCGCCTCCCTGGCCTTGCTGCTGATAAAGGCAGACCCGGCAATTGACCCAAGAATCAAAATCCAGAGCAACAC
>CAZOCA010000569.1:0-3065 GCA_964578105.1 uncultured Pararhizobium sp. | reverse complement strand
TTCAGATTTTCCGGAATACCCTCAATTCCCAGACCTGCTGCGGTGCTACATTGCCACATGCCGCCTGACACCGGCTCCTTTTCACCAAAGAAACACGTTCGTAGTGGGTTGTCGTTTACGTCCACTTCCAGAAGTCCGTCCCCCCCAACGCCAGCCAGCAATTCTGCTGAAGCGGACATGCCGATCCCTGCGCCAAGAAAGTGGGGAAAATAGCGCCGACCGCTCACAAGCGAGTTCCTCGCCACGGCCAGGCATCCGGTAATACCACCCCATTTTGCCACATCGGGTTGAATAACTGACAGGTGGCCTGCTTTGATTGCCAGATCGAAGTCCGCTTCTCCGATGATATTCTCTCCACCCGCAAGCGGGATCGTGGTTTTCTTGGCAAGGGCCTGCCATTGCAAGAGATCAGTGAAAACTGGCAGCGGCTCCTCCAGCCAATGCAGCGGAACATCTGCGACGCCTGTGACAAACTCCTGCGCTTGCTCCAAAGACCACGCCTGATTGGCATCACAGGCGATCAACTCGTGCTCGGCTAACCCAGCGTGAATGTGGTGGACGGCGGCAATGTCGGCCTCCATGTCGAAGCCCACTTTCAACTTGAAGCGTTGGTGCCCATCTGCGCGCGCGCGCGGCATCAAGTCGCTTGCGGCTGCAATCTGGATGCCACTGGCATAGGCTGGCACGCGGTCTGGCGCATCAGCGCGTATCAATCGGCGCAACGGTAGACCCGCACGCCGCGCCGCCATGTCCCAAAGCGCGATATCCAACCCTGCGATGACCTGCGCAAAGGGGCCAACCTCGCCACATTGCACAGCGCGTATTCGTGTCTGAGAATCAAGCTTGTGAAAAAACTCGGTCGGTGACGCGGCCTGCGTGGAAAGAGCCAGATGTGCCACATCCATTTCAAGAAGACGTACACGATGTTCGGCCCCTGCTGCAGGCCAGTTGGTCCAAATCTCGCCCCAACCGAAAGCGCCATCATGATCTTCGATCCGCACCAGAACAGCCGGACGGTCGTGCATAACACCAAAAGACGTCGCAACGGGTTTCTGCGTCGGGCTGCGAAAGGCCCATGCTTGAATGCGGGCAATATTGATCATGGCAAAAGATCCATCTCCAGACAAACAAAGTCACTTCGGTATGTGACATCCGCAAGATAGATCACGCGATCGTCGCGGTCGCAGATAACGCGCCGTACCTCGACCACGGGGTCACCAACCTCGAGGTCGAGCAACCCAGCCAGATTGTAGTCGCATTTGCCTATCGTCATCGACTGACGCGCCCGAGCCACATCGATATCTTCGGAATCAACAAGTACCGGCAAGGCAAGTTGGGTTCTGAATTCAGCTTCGTGACGGCTGAACACCTCCTTATCGAAGTAAATAGAGATGACGCAATAGGTGTCGCCTTCGTGTGAATGGGTCCGCTGCAAAAGATGATAACCGTTGTCCGATATCTCGCCGATCAATGGCTTGCCGGGCACTTCGGCATCACGGTCTTCCAGGAGATCAAGTGCGGGTTGGTCACCGCGATAATGATCGACCAGCGTGGATAGGCGTGTGCCGAGATGCAATCGATCCCTCACCGGAGGTGGCGGCAAGACAGTTGTTCCGCGCCCACGTCGCGATTCCAGCAACCCCTCTTCCTCAAGTATCTTCACGGCCTGACGTATGGTGATTTTCCCGACCGAATATTCCGCAGACAGCTCAGTAATTGTTGGCAGTAGATCACCTGTTTTCCAAACACCACGGTCCAGATTTTGGTGCAGTATTTCGGCGATCTGTAGATAAAGAGGGGACCGGCTTTGTCGAAGCGTGTCTTTCATGGTTGAAATCATCCCTATAAGTCCTAAAGTCCTACATATAGAATTTTTTGTTGCGATGCTAGTAAGTTTCGATTAGTCTTAGATATAGAACTTTTCGTGAGAACTATATGGCTGGCTTTGATTACATCATTATTGGATCGGGAACGGCCGGTGCCACTCTGGCCGCCCGTTTGTCCGAAGATGATGCGGCTCAGGTCCTGGTTCTTGAAGGTGGTGGCGCTGATCGTAACTTCTGGCTGAAGCTGCCTGTGGGTTACTATAAGTCGATCTATGGCAGCCGCGCTTCGCACCTCTATCGTGGTGACCCGGATCCAGGAATCGCTGGGCGACAGATGGACTGTCCGCGTGGACGTGTGGTCGGCGGATCGAGTTCGATCAATGGGCTGATTTATATCCGGGGACAGCAGGAAGACTACGACGATTGGGAGGCGCTTGGGGCTGACGGCTGGTCGTTCAAAGACATATTGCCGCATTTTAGATCCCTTGAGACCTATGCTGGTCCGCCGTCGCAATTTCGCGGCGCGCATGGGCCTTTGCAGATTTCGGATCTCCGCAATGACAATGCTGCCTGCAATGATTGGTTGCAGGCAGCCATGGCGTATGGGCTGCCATCGAACGACGATTTTAACAGCGAGAGCACCCATGGCGTCGGAGCTTATCAACTGACTTTGCGGGGGCGATGGCGTGATAGTGCGGCCACGGCCTTCTTGCGCCCGGCACTGCAGCGACCGAATCTGACGTTAAAAACCAACGCACATGTAACATCGATCATCTTCAAAGGTGCGCGGGCCACTGGCGTACACTATGTCAAAGATGGCGAAACACAAGAGGTGCACGCCGACTGCGAGGTCATACTTTGTGGTGGATCGGTTCAGTCGCCGCAACTGTTGCAATTGTCCGGGATCGGACCTGCTGATCTTTTGCGGGAACACGGCATAACGGTCCGTCACGATGCACCGGAGGTCGGAGAAAATCTTCAGGACCATCTGCAGATGCGCACGATTGTGGAGTTGAGTGAGCGCGGCGCTTCACTCAATGATCATATGCGCAATCCATTTGCCTTGGCAAAAATGGGGTTGGAGTGGCTCCTGCAATCACGCGGACCCCTCACAGTGGGTGCCGGACAGGTAGGCGGTGCAGCCTGTACCAAATACGCCGAAGGTGGACGTCCAGACCTTCAATTGTTTGTCATGCCGCTGTCTGTCGACAAGCCCGGTAAGCCCTTGCACCGTTACTC
>CAZOCA010000568.1:0-3070 GCA_964578105.1 uncultured Pararhizobium sp. | reverse complement strand
GGACTGCTCAAACATATGAGGCTGCTGCAGATGAATCTGGACAAAATCGCTATTGGCAAAAATCCACCTGAAGACATCAATGTCATTATTGAAGTTCCGATTGGTGATGAACCGATTAAATATGAGCTGGACAAGGAATCCGGTGCTTTGTTTGTCGATCGCTTCCTGTTCACGCCGATGCGTTATCCCGGCAATTACGGATTTGTACCCCACACGCTTTCTGAAGATGGTGATCCGGCAGACGTGATTATCGCCAATACGCGCCCCTTGATGCCTGGGTCCGTTATCAATTGCCGTCCTATTGGTGTGCTGGTGATGGAAGACGAATCTGGTGGCGACGAGAAAATTCTCGCTGTTCCATCACCCAAGCTGACCCAGCGCTATGATCATGTGAAAGATCACACTGATCTGCCAGAGATTACCTTGAAGCAGATTGAGCATTTCTTCACTCACTACAAGGATCTGGAGCCCAACAAATGGGTGAAGATTGTTGGCTGGGAAGATTCAGCAACTGCCAAGAAAATGCTGATGGATGCGATTGCCCGTGCTGGCAAGTGATCTGACAGGACAATGAAACTTGAAGGGGTCTGACGCAGTCAGGCCCCTTTTCGTTTCAGGTGTCTTTAATATCAGTCCTTATCGCGTAGCTTGTGAAGCTGCTTCAACAGGCCGTTCGTTGAGCTGTCGATAGGTTTACTGCTGGTTTCACCCTGAACCAATGGCAACAAATTATTGGCAAGGACCTTGCCCAATTCGACACCCCATTGATCGAATGAGTTGATATTCCAGATAACGCCTTCAACAAAGACACGGTGTTCGTAAAGCGCAATCAGCTTGCCAAGCATGTCCGGTGTCAGCTTGCTGTAAACCATGGTGACCGACGGGCGGTTGCCGGGAAATACCTTGTGCGGAGCAAGCGCCGCAATTTCGCTGTCTGGCATACTGGCTTTGCGCAATTCAGCTTCCACTTCATCGCGAGACTTGCCGACCATGAGTGCCTGGCCTTGAGCCAGGCAATTTGACAGCAACAGATCATGATGAACGCCAAGTGTTCCGGCTTCTTCATGTGCATTGGCCGCAACAAGGAATTCACAGGGAACGATTGTCGTTCCCTGATGGATCAATTGATAGAACGCATGCTGACCGTTGGTGCCAGGCTCTCCCCATACAATCGGGCCTGTTGCGCCGATGGCAGCCTTGCCGTCAAGCGTCGTCTGTTTGCCGTTGGATTCCATATCCAATTGCTGGAGATAGGCGGGAAAACGAGACAGGCGCTGATCATAGGGCAGCACTGCGCGGCTTGGAAAATCGCAGATGGAGCGATGCCAGATACCGGTCAATGCGAGCAGAACCGGGAGATTTTCATGGAGAGGAGCGTTGGCGAAATGCCGATCCATGGCATGGCCGCCAGCCAGAAAATCGTCAAAATTGTCGGGGCCAATGGCGATCATGATGGGCAGACCGATCGCAGACCAAAGAGAATAGCGGCCACCCACCCAATCCCAGAAGCCAAAGACGCGTTCTTCAGGAATCCCGAACTGTTCAACACGATCCAGATTGGTGGAGATGGCTGCAAAATGATGTGGTACAGCCGCATCGTCCAGATTACCTGACAGCCATGACCGTGCCGAGCGGGCATTGGTCATGGTTTCGATGGTGGTAAATGTTTTGGACGCGATGATGAAAAGCGTTGTTTCCGGATCCAGTTCCTCCAGCGTGTCGGCCATATGTGCGCCGTCAACATTGGATACGTAATGCAGCCTTGGCCCATCGTGATAGGGTTTCAACGCCAGAGTTGCCATGGCTGGTCCAAGGTCTGAACCGCCAATGCCGATATTCACGACATCGGTGAAATGCTTGCCGGTAGCTCCATTGATGGTGCCACTGCGCACGCCATCGGAGAATACGCGCATGGCAGCCAGAACGCCATGAACCGGGCCAACCACATCTTCGCCATCGGTTTCAATGTCTGCGTCCAGAGGGGCACGAAGAGCCGTGTGCAGCACCGCGCGATCTTCGGTGGTGTTGATCTTCTCTCCGGACAGCATTGCGTCGCGACGTTCCACTACTTCGCAATTGGATGCCAGATCGAGCAGCATATCCTTGGCTTTTTGCGACATATGGGTTTTCGAATAGTCCAACAGAATGCCAACAGCCTCAGCCGAGAAATTGCCGAACCTGTCCGGATCATAGTCAAACAAGGATTTGATCTGAATATCGGCTTCTGAGGCGCGTAGCGCCTTTAGCGGCTTGAAGCGGTTCTGGTCTGTCATCATGCTACTCCATACAGTGTGGAGGCACCGGTATCTGCAGTGCCAGCGACGGCTCGGAAGGTTGCAAACATTTCGCGACCCATGCCGAAATCATTGGCTGTCAGATCAGCCACTGCCAAATCACGTTTTGCCAGTTCATCGGCATCGACCAATAGTTCCATAGTGCCTGCTTCCGCGTCCAGACGCATAATGTCCCCGTCGCGGATTTTACCGATGACGCCGCCACAAGCAGCTTCCGGTGTAACATGGATTGCAGCGGGAACCTTGCCAGATGCGCCAGACATGCGTCCATCGGTTACCAGCGCCACTTTCAGACCGCGCTCCTGCAACACACCAAGTGTTGGCGTCAGCTTATGCAATTCCGGCATGCCGTTGGCACGCGGTCCCTGAAACCGAACGACCGCAATAAAGTCACGGTTAAGTTTGCCTTCCTTGAACGCTTTCAGAACGTCATTTTGATCATGGAATACGAGGGCTGGTGCCTCAACCAAGCGATGTTCCGATTTAACAGCGGAAATTTTGATGACGCTGCGGCCCAGATTGCCTGACAGCATTTTCAGCCCACCATCGCTCTGGAATGGCGTGCCGAATGGGCGCAGAACATTTTCATCATGGCTTTTTTCTGCCACAGGCACCCACTTCACGCCGCCCTTTTCGGTCAGCCTGGGTTCCGTACGATAGCCATTCATGCCTGTGCCCCATATGGTGCGCACATCTTCATGCAACAGGCCGCCATCCAGCAACTGGCTGATCAGATAGCCCATGCCGCCAGCGGCGTGGAAATGGTTCACATCGGC
>CAZOCA010000567.1:0-3072 GCA_964578105.1 uncultured Pararhizobium sp. | reverse complement strand
CAAGCGCAGTGACAGCTGATGCTTCAAAACCCATGACAATTGCCAAGACCAAAAACAGGCCAAGAAAGCCATGGCGCAACAGGTAGGTTGGTATCAGTGCCAGCAAAACCCAATGGCGGGCGCGGGCGAAGCTTTCCATCATATCCTGAAGTGCAAACAGCGGGACGCAGACCGCTGCGAGTATCAGTGGCAGAACATAGTATTCCGGCACCGGCAAGGCTCCGGACGTCAAAAGAAATACGCCCAGAACCGCAGCCAGGCAGCTGACGAGCAATGGGATAATGAGCGAAAATCGGAAGAAACCAAATGCCAATCCTGCCTCGCCGGTTGCCTTGTAGCCCGCAAGGTAGCGAATGGCGCTCATGGAAAATCCGAATGTGGTGGTATGACCAAGAATGGCGATCCAGACCCAACCCAGAGCAAAAATACCATATTCAAATTCGCCCAGCATGCGCGCGAAAATAATCTGGGTCACATAGGCGATGGCGGCATTGGCCAGCCTGATAATGAGTGCAAACAGGCCAGCACGACCGGCAGAAGCCGTGTCTGATTCTTCTGCGTCCGCTTCATCGTCATTCACAGATGAGTTCTGTGCAGGCCGCAGCATGACAAGGACTGATTTAATCCTGCTTTTCAAAGATTTTTGTGATGCTACCAATGCCTGCAATTCCGCATCTGACAGATTTCAATGGAGCAGACTTTATGCGCAGCCTTCACTTAAGGAAGCATGAAACAGGGATTTTGCAGGAACCGAGCATTGCATGACGGCACAAAAAAGGGCGGCCTGTATGCAGACCGCCCAATCGAAATTTCAGTTGTTAGAAAGAATTAATTGGCAGGTGCCGCATCATCAGCAGCAGCTGGAGCTTCCATTGCCGCTTTCATCTGCTCAATGGTCGCATTCAAGTCAGCAACCATGTTGTCCTTGGCAGCAACGTCAGCAGTCAGAGCCTCAACATTTGCTTCAAGATCAGCAGCCATTTGGGTTTTTGTCGCAACTTCGGCAGTCAAAGCATCAACCTCTGCGCTCAGATCAGCAGCCATCTGTGCTTTTTCAGCAGCTTCGGCTTTCAGTCCATCAACAGCGGAACCCAGATCAGCGGCCATGACTTCTTTGCTGGCCAGATCAGATGTGAGAGCTGCAACCTGATCCTGATAGGAAGACAATTGGGTTCTCAGTTCAGCAGTTGAAGCATCTGCACCCTGTGCCATCATTGCTTCTGCTTCAGCTTTGGCTGTCATGACAGCTACTTCTGCGTCGGCTTTTGCTGCAGCCAGGGCAACAGCTGCCTCAGCTTCTGCGCCTTCAAGTGCGTTTGCAGCCTCTTCAGCGGCAGATTTGGCAGCTTCGGTTTCTGCCTGTGCAGCTTCCAGTGCGGCCTGTGCTTCAGCTTTAGCTGTTTCAAGCGCGGTTGCTGCGTCAGCAACAGCGGCTTCGGCGGCAGTCTTGGATTCGCCAACCATGCTTTCCAAGCCTGTAGCTTTTTCCGTCAATGCTGTGACCTCAGCCATAACGTTTTTGACATTCGCGTCCTGGACGAAATAGCCACCTGCAGCACCAACCACAGCACCTAAAATTCCAACAATTGCTTTATTCATGAGTATTCCCCTGAGAGTATGTCTGATCTTTGTTATCGAAGAAATGTGACCGTCTGGCGATCTTTAAGTTCCAAATAGTCCATGTTGTGCAAAAAAGCACGTTCTTATCTGATTCACCATATTGTTGCCATTACCCCTCGATTTTGGAGAAATCGGCAACGGTTTGCGTGGCTTGTCGGATTCGATTGAGAAGATTCAACCTGTTTTCGCGGATTTTCAGATTGTCGTCATTGACCATGACATCCTCAAAAAATGCATCCACAGGCGCACGTAGTTGCGACAGAGCTTCAATGGCTGCCGTAAAATCATGGGCATCCACCGCTGCTTTCGCCTTGCCAACAGACATATCCACCGCTTCCGCCAATGCTTTCTCCGCCGGGAGTGACAAAAGCTCAGATGATACCGTGCTGTCGAAGGCCCTGCCCTCTTTTTTCTCTTCCGCGCGCAAAATATTGGCAGCTCGCTTGCTGCCCGACAAAAGCGCCTTGCCGTCTTCGCTTGCCAGAAAATCGCTCAATGCCTCAACACGGCGCACAATGAGTTGCAGATCATCAGCGTCCTCACTGATAACCGCGTCAATCAAGTCATGACGCCGGCCCTGATCGCGCAGATACACTTTTAGCCTGTCATGGAAGAAGGACAGAAGGTCCGTGGCAACGCCATCAGCTGCTGACCGTTCCTTCTTGCCATCACCGTAGCCGGAACAGGCTTGTTCAATGGCACTGGTCAGAGACAGCTCACAATTGTTTTCCAAAATCAATCGGATGACGCCAAGTGCTGCGCGGCGCAACGCATAAGGGTCTTTTGATCCGGTTGGTTTTTCGTCGATCAGCCAAAACCCGGACAGGGTGTCCAGTTTGTCAGAAAGTGCAACCGTTACGGAAACGGGATCGGAGGGAACCTTATCTCCCGGCCCTTGCGGCCGATAGTGGTCTTCACAGGCAGCCGCAACCGCACTGGTTTCATCCTGCGCGGTCGCATAGTAGCGCCCCATCAGGCCCTGCAATTCCGGGAACTCACCGACCATTTCTGTGACCAGGTCGGCCTTGCACAATTCAGAGGCCCGATCAGCCTCAGCAGCCTTTGCAGATGTGGCCGGTGCCAGCGCTTTTGCAAGGGTCCTGATCCGCTCAACACGCTGCAATTGCGTACCGAGTTGTTCGTGGAAGATGATGTTTCCAAGTTTTTCCACGCGTGCCTGCAGCGGCGTCTTCAGATCCGTTTCCCAGAAGAACATTGCATCGGACAGACGCGCCCGCACCACTTTTTCATTACCAGCAACAATCTGTTTGCCGCCATCGCTGGCGATCAGGTTGGAGACAAGAATGAAGCGGTTGGTCAAAGCACCGGATTTCGGATCACGCAGCACAAAGCACTTCTGGTTGACGCGAATAGTGAGCTGGATCACTTCATCGGGCAGGTTCAAAAACCGCTCGTCAAATGTGCCCATCAACACGATCGGCGATTCCACAA